>NZ_CDWRCL010000123.1:0-11159 GCF_977927575.1 Frankia sp. CcCS3 | reverse complement strand
TTGGAGTACTAGGGCAACGGAATCACATGAATGGACATATAATATGTCGATTTTGGTGACCGGATAGTGCGACCATGCGTTCCGCGCTGTGGCGGATACTGCTGTCAGATCTTGCTAGCATTCAGATCTTGCTAGCATGTTGCGCATGTCGCGCACGATCACGCTCCGGCTCTCGGATGAGGCCTACGAGGCGGTCAAGCGGTACGCCGAGGCCGAGCACACCTCGATGAACGCCTGGGTCGAGGGCGTGCTTGACGCCGAGGACATGCGCCGGCGCTGCGCCGCGCATGGGGCCTGGGTGAGGGCCGACCCGGCGGTGGCCGGTGCGGCCCTCGCCTTCGGGGAGGCCAACCAGCGGGCTCTCGCGGTGTCGGGGCTGCCCAATCTCGCCGACGCCGCCGGGTGAGGCCACCGCGGCGCGGTGAGATCTGGACCGCGGGCATCGGGCCGGCGCCGCAGGCGGTGCTGGTCCTCAGCTCCACGGTCTACAACGAGATCGCCGACGAGCCGACCGTGCTGGTCGCCCTGGTCGTGGAGCACGCCACCGACGAGGGGTTCTGCGTCGACCTGGGGGAGGGGCAGTGGGCCGTGATGGGCCTGGTCACGTTCGTGGCCAAGGCCGCCCTGGGTGAATGCCTGCGCCGGGTTGACGTCCAGACGCTCACCACCGCCAACACCATGCTGTTCAAGATCTTGGCTACGCCCGAACGTTGACCTCACGGCAACCCCGGCATCATCACGGTTACGAGGTCCGCCGGAGGCGCGGATGCTTGTGAGCGCGGCCAGGGTGTCGTCACCGAGGGAGTAGCAGCCGTGGAAGTAGCGGATGCCGTGGGTGCGGTGGTAGGTGGCGTGCACGCGGTCGGGGTGCTTGCGTGGCGCCGGGCAGGTCCCGTGGCAAGGGCGGATGGACAGTGGCCCGAACTGGTCGAAGGCGAAAGCAGCGGTCGGGCAAGCGGCGGGTCACTTCCTCGATGCGGTCCAGCCTGGCGCCGGCGTCCGGGTCGGTGGTTTCCTTCCAGGTTCGGGTGCGCTGGAAGGAGATGGAGTGGTGGTGAAGCAGCTGCCGCAGCCGCTCCCGCCCGACGGTAACCCGGCGGGTGGGGTTGTGGCCCAGGTAGTCGGTCAGTCCACCGTCCACAGCCGTACCGTCTTGTCCCAGCTGCCGCTGGCCAGGGTACGCCCATCCGGAGAGAACGCCACCGATGCCACGACACCTGTGTGGCCGGTCAGGGGTTGGCCGAGCGGGCGGGGGTTGGACCGGTCGGTAACATTCCACAGCCGGATTGTGCCGTCGGCGCTGCTGCTGGCCAGGGCGTGCCAATCCGGGGAAAACACCGCCGACCATACGGTGCTGGTGTGGCCGGTTAGGGGCGGGCCGAGAGGGCGGGGGGCGGTCGGGTCGGTGACATCCCACAGCCGTATCGTTCGCTCCTCGCTGCCGCTGGCCAGGGTGCGGCCGTCGGGGGAGAACGCCACCGAGCGCACCCAACCGGTGTGGGCAGCCAGGGGTTGGCCTAGTGGGCGGGCACTGGGCTCGCGCGGATTCCCGCTGCGAGCCACGCTGGTGATGAGGACGGTACCGGCGACGGTGAGAAGAAGCAGCACTGCGAGGGCGGCGGCGCGGCGGTGACGCGGCGGCGTGGCCGGCCGGGGACGGGACCGGGGGTGACGCCCACGGCTGGTGATGCTCCCGCCGGCTGCCCGGTCCGGCGGAGTGCTGCCCGCCGGACGCGGAGATGATACGCCGTCGGCGGCGGGCGGTGGCAGCTGCCAGGTAGACGCGGCTGGGTGTTCGGCGGCGGCGCGGACCTCGCCGTCGAGCTGTAGCGACATCCCCGACGAGGCGATCCACCCCGGGCCGTACGCGCTGGCGGCTGCCTGGGCGAGATCAACCGCGAACGCGTGCGCGGACGGCGGCCGGTCCGCCGGGACCTCGGCCAGCGCGCCCAGGACCACCTCTGCCACCGGCGCAGGCACCCCGGCGGGCGGCCGGATACCGCGGTCGAGGTGGTGTCGCCACGGCGCCTGTGCGGGCGGATCGAACGGCGCGGTACCGGCCAGCAGCAGATACAGCATCACCCCGAGCGCGTACAGATCTGTGGCCGGCCCCAGCCGGCTCCCCGCGATCTGCTCGGGAGCCATGAACAGCGGTGTCCCGATCACCGTGTTCGCGGTGGCCGCCACCCCACCCACCAGTTTCGCGATTCCGAAATCGGCTACCTTCAACAAACCAGTGGTGTCGAACAGTACATTGTCAGGTTTGATGTCACGATGCAGCACACTCCGGGAATGCGCACACGACAGGGCCCCAGCCACCGCCAGACCGACCGCACAGGCCCCCTGCTGGCTCATGCCCGCCTGGCGGCGGGTCAGGGTCCCGCCGGCCAGCATCTCCATGACGATCAGACGCAGCTCGTCGGCCTCGACGTAGTCGTACACCCGAACGATGTGCGGATGATCCAGGCCCGCGAGGATCCGCGCCTCGGCGGCGAACCCGGCCGCCAGCCTGGCATGTCCCCCTGCGGCCAGCACCTTGATCGCAACATCACGCTGCAGGCCGCGATGCCAGCCGGCCAGCACCAACCCGAACGCGCCAGCACCGATCTGGTCACCCATTTCGTAGCCAGGAAGCGCCGCTGCCACCCGTGCCCGATCAACAATCATGATGCGGGCCTGACCCTACGCCGAGGTTCACCGACGATCGCCGCGAATAAACCCATTTTGCCCTGCACGATGCATGATCCTAGCGACCGCTCGCCGCACCCCGACAGCAGTGCGGCATGCTATCGAAGATCGGTGCTGGACGAGTCGACGATGTCCACGGACGGAGCGCACCAATCTTGTAATCGGGAGGTCGGAGCGAGCACACCTCGATGAACGCTTGGGCCGAGGGCGTGCTCGACACCGAGGACATGCGCCGGCGCGGCGCGGTGAGATCTGGACCGCGGGCATCGGCGGTCAGCCGGGCAGCGGCACCCGCGTCGGCGCACGTTCCGCGGTCGTGGACCCGCGCGCGACGGCCTCGACCACAGAGCCGTCCACGGTCTCCTGCTCCAGCAGCATCCCGGCGAGGGTGTCGAGGGCGTCGCGATGGGTCGTGAGCAGATCGACCGCCCGCGCCTCGGCCTCGCGCAGCAGCCGGGCGACCTCGGCGTCGATCAGGCGCTGGGTCTGTTCCGAGTACGGTCGGCTGACCAGCTCCTCCCCGCCGAGGTACTGCGGGTTCTGGGTACCGTAGCCGACCGGGCCGACCGCGGCCGACAGGCCGAACTCGCGCACCATGCGGGTGGCCAGCTGGGTCGCGCCGGTCAGGTCGGAGGAGGCCCCGGTGGACCCGTGGCCGAAGACGACGAGCTCCGCCGCTCGGCCGCCGAGCCGGACCGCGAGACTGTCGAGCAGGTAGCCCTCGGTATACAGGTGCCGCTCGGCCTCGGGCAGTTGCTCGGTGGCACCGAGGGACATCCCGGCCGGCAGGATCGTCACCTTCGCCACCGGGTCGGCGTGTTCGCAGAACGCCGCCACCAGGGCGTGGCCGGACTCGTGCACTGCGACGGACTTCTTCTCCTCGGGGAGCAGCGCGTTCGAGGCGTCGCGGCGGCCGAGCAGGATCCGGTCCCGCGCGGCGTCGAGGTCCTCGGCGGTGACGACCTCCCGGTCGTCCCGGACCGCGTGGATGGCCGCCTCGTTGACGACGTTCGCCAGGTCCGCCCCGGAGAAGCCGGGGGTGCCGCGGGCGATCCGGTCGAGGTCGGCGTCCGGCGCGAGGGCCTTGCCCCGGGCGTGCACCTTCAGGATCGCCAGGCGTTCGGACTGGGTGGGCAGCGGCACCGTGACCTGGCGGTCGAAGCGGCCGGGCCGCAGCAGCGCCGCGTCCAGGGTCTCCGGCCGGTTCGTGGCGGCCAGCACCACCACCCCGGTGTCCTGCTCGAAGCCGTCCATCTCGGCCAGCAGTTGGTTGAGGGTCTGCTCGCGTTCGTCGTTGCCGCCGATGACGTTCGCCCCCCGGCGCCCGCCGATCGCGTCGATCTCGTCGATGAAGATGATCGACGGTGCCCGCTTGCGGGCCTCGGCGAACAGGTCCCGCACCCGGGAGGCCCCGACGCCGACGAACATCTCGACGAAACCGGAACCGGTGATGGACAGGAACGGGACATCCGCCTCGCCCGCGACCGCCCGGCCGAGCAGCGTTTTGCCGGTACCGGGCGGCCCGACCATCAGCACCCCGCGCGGGCCGTGCGCGCCGACCCGGGTGTAGTGCTCGGGATGGCGCAGGAAGTCGACGACCTCACTGATCTCCTGCTTCGCGCCCTCGTACCCGGCGACGTCGCTGAACCTGGTCGCCGGCCGTTCCGATTCGGTGATCTTCGCCTTCGACCGGCCGAACATGCCGATGCCGCCCAGACCGCCCATCTTGCGGGCCTGCCGGCCCGACCAGACGAAGAACCCGATGAGCAGCAGCAGCGGCAGGAAGCTCAGCACGACCGACCAGAACGACGTGCCGGCCCGTGTCCCGGTGATCTGCACACCCTTCGCCCGCAGTTGGCCGGTGAGATCACCGGTGTCCAGGGCGGTGGGGATCTGGGAGGTGAAGTCCTTGCCGGTCTTGAGCGTGCCGTCGACGGCGCCGCGGTCGTCGACGGACACCGACCGCACGGCGGCGGCATTCACCCGATCGAGGAACTCGGAGTACGTCAGCGACTCCGGCCGGACGGCGAACAGGCTCGGCCCGATCAGCAGCAGGAACGTGATGAACAGCCCCAGCGGCAGCAGCAGGCGGCGCCAGCCGGGCATCGGCGGCGGCGCCGGCTTGGGTGGGGTGTCCTTCGGTGGCCCGGGACGCGCCTGGGTGGACGGGTGGAGGGTCCCGAGACGGACCGGGGAGATCACCTGGTTCTCCTGTCGTCCGAAGTTCTTCGTCCGTAGTTCTCCTGCCGTCAATTCTCCGGCCGTAGTTCTCCGGCCGTCCGAACATGCCGCTGGTCCTTTTCTACCAGGGCTTCTGCCGGGGCGCGTTCCACCGGAGGCCGATCAGGCCCCGGAACCGGTGCTGATCCGTTCCCGGTACCGGCTCGCCCGGTAGACGCCGAGGATGCGGTGGTCGGCGTAGAAGGACAGCTCCTCGAAGGCGCGGGCGACGGCCGGCTCCTCCGGGCTGCCCTCGATGTCGGCGAGGAACTGGGTGGCGACGAAGCCCCCGCCCACCATGTAGCTCTCCAGACGGGTCATGTTGACCCCGTTCGTGGCAAAGCCGCCGAGGGCCTTGTAGAGCGCGGCGGGCCGGTTGTGCACCTTGAAGAAGAACGTCGTGACGATCGGGCCGACACCGGCGGCCGCGCGCAGGTTCTCGCCGGACAGAATCAGGAACCGCGTCGTGTTGTGGTCCGCGTCCTCGAGATCGGCCTGGAGGATCTGCAGCCCGTACGCCTCGGCGGCGAGCCGGGAGGCGATCGCGGCCCTGGTCGGATTGCCGGCCTCGGCGATCTCCCGGGCGGCCCCGGCGGTGTCGGCGTGGGCGACCGCCGTCAGACCCAGCGTGCGCAGCGCCTCCCGGCACTGGGCCAGCGCCTGGGGATGGCTGTGCACCGTCTTCACCTCGTCGAGGGTCACCCCGGGCAGGCCGAGCAGCTGGTGACGGATCGGCAGGAAGTACTCGCCGATGATGTGCACCCCGGGGCGGGGGAGCAGATGGTGGATGTCGGCGACCCGACCTGCGGTGGAGTTCTCCACCGGGATCATCGCCAGGTCCACCTCACCCTCCTCCAGCGCGGAGAAGCACTCGTCGAAGGTCTGGTAAGGGACCGCGTCGTAGTCTGGATAGACGTCCCGGCAGGCGATGTGGGAGTTGGCTCCCCGCTCGCCCTGGAACGCGATCCTCTGTCGGGCGGTCATCCATGTCCTCGAATCCGCTGGATCGGGTACCGGCTGGGTCCGTACCGGTGCCGGTGTTGACCCCTCGACCGTACAGTTCCCGGGCGACAGTCCCCGTGCCCGAGAGCGGGCTCAACCGTCGGCGGCGAGCGTGCGCGGCAGCGTCCGTGGTTCCGTCTCGGGCGGGAGCAGGCGGAGGCCGGCATGCAGCAGCACGACGCCGCGGCGGCCGACGAGCACCGGATCAAGCAGGATCTCGGCGATGGCCGGCAGTTCCTCCCCGAGCCGGGCGACGCGGTGCAGCAGGTCGGCCAGGGCGTCGGTGTCGGCGGCGGGCGCCCCGGAGCCGCCGAGCAGCAGCACGCTGCCGCGGATCTCCTGGATGAGCTCGGCCGCGTCCCGGTCGGTCAGCGGCAGCGTGCGGGAGAGCGGGTCGACGAGCAGGTCCGCGACGACCCCGCCCAGGCGCAGTGAGAGCAGCGGACCGACGATGGGATCCTGCCGCAGCTGCACCACGGTCGAGACCCCGGCCGGGGCCATCGGCTGCACGAGCATGTCGCCCGGCCCGACGGCGGCGCGGATGGCCTGCCAGGCCTGCGTGAGCCCGGCCGCATCGTCGACTCCGAGTTGGACGGCGCCGACGTCGAGCCGGCTGCGGAACCGTTCGTCGGCGATTTTCAGCGCCACCGGCCACCCGAACGCCTCCGCCGCGGCGAGGGCCTCGGCCTGGTTGCCGACCCGCCGGCTCGGCCAGGCGCGCAGGCCGACCCCGGCCAGCAGGGTCGCGACGGCGGCATCGGGCAGCCACGCCCCGTCCTTCGGGTATCGCTCGGCCTTGGCACGGGCGCGGTCCAGGCCGATGCCGGCCAGCACAGGGACGCTGCCCTGGTCCCGGGTCCGCCAGGCGGCATGATCGGCCGCGCGGGACAGCGCGAGCGCGGCCGACTCCGGCGAGGCGTAGGACGGCACCGACCCCGGGCCCGGGGTACCCGAGCCGTCCCGGACAGCCAGATGGGCAGGGATCCCATCCTGCCCGAGAAAGGAGGCGAGCACCGGCAGGCCGCTCTCGACGGCCACCGCGCGCACCGAGCTCGCCAGCCGGTCGACCTGCGCGTGCGGGGTAACCAGGGTGATGATCGCGTCGACGTCCCCGGAGGTCGCGACCGCGCGCAGCGCGGCGTCGAACCGGTCCGGATCGGCCAGCGGCCCGAGATCGACGGGGTTCGTGGCGTGCCGATGGCCGACCAGCGTGGCGAGGCCGGCGCAGGTCGACGCGGACAGCGCCGGCACGCCGAGCCCGTAGGTACGGCAGGCGTCGGCGGCGAGCGCCGCGAGCGCGCTGGAGGTCCCGACGATGCCGACCCGCCGGCCGGCCGGCAGCGGTTGGCAGGCCAGCAGTTGGGCCGTGTCGAACAGCTGGCTCAACGTGTCGACGCGGATCACCCCGGCGCTGCTGAACAGGGCGTCGATGTCGCTGTGGGCGGCCTCCCGCCCGCTCTTGAGTGCCACGACCGGCTTGTGCCGGCTGAGCTCGCGGGCGATCCGGGCGAACCGGCGTGGGTTGCCCAGGCTCTGCAGATGCAACATGACCACGCCGGTTCGTGGATCGGAGCGCCAGTACCGCAGCAGGTCGTTGCAGGAGACGTCCGAGCGGTCCCCGATCGAGACGAACGTGGAGATGCCCAGGGCGCGCCGGGAGGCGTCGGTGAGGAACGTGCCCGCGAGCGCCCCGGACTGGGTGAACAGGCCGACCCGGCCGGGCGGGGGGTCGCCGACCGCGAAGGTGGCGTGCAGCCGGACCGTCGGGACGGTGTTGATGACGCCCATCGCGTTCGGCCCGATCAGTCGCATGCCGCCGTCACGGGCGATCCGGATAACGTCCGCGAGCCGGGCCCGTCCCTCGTCACCACCGTCGGCGAAGCCGGCCGCGACCACAATGACGCCGCGTACCCCCTTCTCCGCGCAGGCCCGCATGACCTCGGCGACCCGTGGCGCCGGCACCGCGACGACCACGAGGTCGATCTCGACTGGGACGTCACACAGGTCCCGGTAGGCGTAGACGGATGCCACATGGGTTGCCGCGGCGTTGACCGGATAGACAGAGCCGGTGAACTCGCTGGCGAGCAGCCGGCGGAAGACCTCGTGACCGACCGAGCCCGGCTCGCGGCTCGCCCCCACCACGGCGACCGTGCGCGGGTGGAGCAGCCGGGCGATGCTGCGCGACTCCGCCAGGTTCTCCCGCAACGGATGCCTCCTCGCCGGTTCCTCGCTGGCTCCTCGCTGGTTCGTCGCCGGTTCCCGTCGGCGGTGGGGAAGACCGCGACGCCGGCGCGACGCCGTCCGGAAGCGAGATTTACTCGTGTCGTCGCGGGTAGGTCCGGGTACGTCCGGACAGCATCAGGCAGTCAGCGAGGTGACCATCATGACCGATCCTGGGACGTCGCGCCTCCCGCGGGACGACGCGAAGCAGCAGCAGCTCGACGCCGTCCGAGTCGGCGACGACGGCGCCCGCATGACCACCGACCAGGGGATCGGTGTCGAACACACCGACGACTCGCTCGCGACGGGGGAACGCGGTCCGACGCTGCTGGAGGACTTCCACTTCCGGGAGAAGCTCACCAGGTTCGATCACGAGCGCATCCCCGAGCGGGTCGTCCACGCCCGCGGTGCCGGTGCCTACGGGTACTTCGAGGCGTACGAGTCGCTCGCCGACGTGACCCGGGCGCACTGCCTGGGCGAGGCCGGCCGGCGTACCCCGGTGTTCGTACGGTTCTCGACCGTCGGCGGTTCCCGCGGTTCCGCGGACACGGTCCGGGACGTACGCGGATTTGCCGTCAAATTTTATACCGAGGAGGGTAACTTCGATCTCGTCGGTAACAACATGCCGGTATTCTTCATTCAGGACGGTATCAAGTTCCCCGACTTCGTCCATGCGGTGAAGCCGGAGCCGCACAACGAGATTCCGCAGGCATCCTCCGCGCACAACACCCTGTGGGACTTCGTCAGCCTCGTCCCCGAGTCGATGCACATGATGATGTGGCTGATGTCGGACCGGGCACTGCCGCGCAGCTACCGGATGATGCAGGGCTTCGGCGTGCACACCTTCCGGTTCGTCGATGCCGCCGGGCAGGGGACCTTCGTCAAGTTCCACTGGCGGCCGAAGCTCGGCACGCACTCCCTGGTCTGGGACGAGACGCAGAAGATCGCGGGCAAGGACCCCGACTTCAACCGGCGGGACCTGTGGGAGTCGATCGAGAACGGTACGTTCCCGGAGTGGGAACTCGGCGTGCAGCTCGTGCCGGAATCCGACGAGCACGCGTTTGACTTCGATCTTCTCGACGCGACGAAGATCATTCCTGAGGAGCGGGTGCCGGTGCGGCCGGTGGGACGGCTGGTGCTCAACCGCAACCCCGACAATTTCTTCGCCGAGACCGAGCAGGTGGCGTTCTGCGTACAGAACGTCGTCCCCGGCATCGACTTCACGAACGACCCGCTGCTGCAGGCCCGGCTGTTCTCCTACCTGGATACCCAACTGATCCGGCTCGGCGGCCCGAACTTCGCCCAGCTGCCGGTCAACCGGCCGGTCGCGGCGGTGCACAACAACTCCCGCGACGGTTACGGGCAGCATCGCATCCAGCAGCGCCAGACGTCGTACTTCCCGAACTCGATCAGCGGCGGTTGCCCGGTGCTCTCCGATCCGGCGCACGGCGGGTACGTGCACTACGCCGAGCGGGTCGACGGGAACAAGATCCGTAAGCGGAGCGAGAGCTTCAAGGACTTCTACAGCCAGGCCACCCTGTTCTGGAACAGCATGTCCTCCTGGGAGCGGCGGCACATCGTCGACGCGTTCAGCTTCGAGCTCGGCAAGGTCGACTACACCCAGATCAAGGAGCGTGTCCTGGGACATCTCGCCCAGGTGGACCACGAACTCGCGGCCGGGGTCGCCGAGAACCTCGGGCTGCCGGTGCCACCGGAGAGCACCCCGAACCACGGACGGTCCTCACCCGCGCTGAGCCAGGCCGACCAGCCCAGCGGGGTGGCCACCCGCAGGATCGCGGTGCTCGCGGCGGACGGCGTGGACGAGGTGGCATTGCGTTCGGCCACCGCCGCGCTGCGCGAACAGGGCGCGATCCTGGAGGTTCTCGCGCCGCACGGAGGCATGCTCGCCACGGTGTCCGGCGACGCGCTGCCGGTGGACCGAACGCTGGTGACCATGTCCTCGGTCCTCTACGACGCGGTGTTCGTCGCCCCGGGCGAGCGCGGTGTCACCGCACTGACACACAACGGCGAGGCCGTGCACTACGTCGGCGAGGCGTACAAGCACGCGAAGCCGATCGGCGCGGTCGGCGCAGGGGTGTCGTTGCTCGAGATCGCCTCCTTGCCGGGCGCGCGGGTCGCTGACCAGGGTGACGCGGTGGTGTCCGACCGGGGTGTCGTGACGGTCCGCGACCTTGCGGGGCCGTCCGTGCTCGACGACTTCGGTTCCGCGTTCACCACGGCCGTGGCCGCCCACCGGCACTTCGACCGCGCGCTGGAGGCCGTCGCCGCGTAGGGCCGGGCGCCGTTGTTGCCGCGTTGCCGCGTTGCCGCGTTGTTGCCGCGTTGTTGCCGATGGTGCCGATGGTGCCGATGGTGCCGATGGTGCCGATGTGCCAGATCGTGACGGTCAAGGCCCGTCAGGTCTTCGAGGAGGCCGGGTTCGCGCGTGATCACGGTGGTCCGCCGGCGTCGTACCGGCGGCGGGCCGAGCCACGCCACGAAGCATCGATGAGGTCTCGATTCCGTTCCATCCCTGACCGGTCATCTTCTCCAGGGACCGAACCTCGATACGGACCCAGGTTCCTTTATCGCTGGCGAGGCCAATTGAGCGTCGCTTCCGCACCACCGCGGTTCGGTCAAGGCGAACGTCTAGGGACCGCTCGACACGTTTCAAGACATCGTCGTAGAAACCAGACCTGAGATCCAATTTAGCGCGGACTTTCGGCACGATGGGAGCCCTATCTCTCGTCGCTCGGTCGGATTGTTGCCCGTCCGGTAGCGATCTTCGAGCACCACACGGACGGGCAACAGTAGTGAAGACGTGTTAAAGTGCTATCTTGGCGCCCTGCGGACGCCGTATCGGCTGTCAGGCCGTGAACTCTCCATCCGTCACACCATGCACGAACGCCGACCATTCCGCATCGGTAAAGACCAGCGCCGGCCCGGTTCCATTGTCCTTACTGTCCCGTAGGGCGACAAGGCCGCCGTCAAGGAACGCAACCTCGACACATTCACCCTTAGTACTCCAG
>NZ_CDWRCL010000122.1:0-11320 GCF_977927575.1 Frankia sp. CcCS3 | reverse complement strand
GTGGAGTGAGACATCAACCGGCTCAAACGCCACCGGGCGGTCGCGACCCGCTACGACAAGCTAGCCGTCCGCTACGAAGCAACAGTCACCATCGCCGCGATCAACGAATGGCTGCCCCGATAAACTTCCCAAACAGGCCCTAGCGCGAGGAGAAGGTGTTCCACCGAGACGTAGTCGTCCCTGAGCCGCCCGGCCTCGCGCTCGGCCGCATCCAGCAGCCGGGACAGCCGCTGGGTGAGGAACACCCGCCCGGGGGCGGCGCCCGGCCCGCTGACCTTCGGCCGCCGGGCCAGGTCGGCTTCGACGGCGGCGGCCAGCGCGGCGGAGTCGGCGCCGGTCTGCCCGATCAACCGGGGGATCAGCCCGTCCGGGGCCTGCAGCAGGGCGAGGAGCAGATGCTCGCCGTCGACCTCGGTGTGCCCGAGCGCGGTCGCCCTGGCCTGCGCCGCGGCCAAGGCCTTCTGGGACTTCTGAGTCAGCCGGTTCATGTCCACGGCGGTGTGCTCCTTGCGGCTGTCGGAGATCGAGCGGCCTGGTCACCGCGCAGCGCGGCTTCCAGCAGGTCGATGCGGTCGAGCAGGTCGAGGACGAGACCGATCGCGGCGTAGTTCAGGCACAGGCCGGCCCGCAGCCGTTGGATCCTCGCGATCGTCGCCGGGGTGTCCGGGGCGAACCACAGCGTCCCGGTGGCGTCGCGGGAGGCCTCCAGCAGGCCGAGCGCCACGAACCGGCGGACCAGGTCGGGATGCAGCCCGCCGCGGCTGGCGACCGTCTCCACGGTCAGCTTCCGGGCTGGTGCCAGCGGGTAACGCGGCCGGGTGATCGGCGACGGCGCCGTCCGCTGCTGCGACGGGGATGGGATGGTCATCGCCAGGATCCCTTGCTCGGATCGGACTTTCTGGGGTTGGAGTTTCTCGGGTCGGAGTTTCTCGGGTCGAAGGTCGAGGTGGCCGCCAGTTCTCCGAACAGCGCCCGCTCCCGGTCGGTCAGCGTCGGCGGCACTGCCACGCTGACCTCGGCGTAGAGGTCGCCCGGCCGTCCCGACGGATTCGGCAGGCCCTCGCCACGCAGCCGCAGCCGGCGGCCACTCGACGAACCCGCCGGGACGTGGACCTTGACCTCGCCGCCGGGAGTGCTGGTCGAGACCGTCGCGCCCAGCGCCGCCTCCCACGGGGTGACCGGTAGCTTCAGCTGGATATCGCGGCCGCCCACCCGATAGCGGGGGTGCAGTGCGATCCGTACCCGCAGGTAGAGGTCGCCGGGCGGGGCGTCACCGCTGCCACGGCCGCCCTGCCCGGCCAGCCGGATCCGCTGACCGGCCACCACCCCCGCGGGGATGCTGACCTGGTAAGAACGCGGCCCGTCCGAGCCGGTCAGCGTGACCCGGCGGCGACCACCCCGGTACGCCTCCTCGACCGTCAGGCTGAGCTCGGCTTCCTGGTCGGCGCCCGGGATCGGCCCGGCCGCGCCACGGGCCCCGAAAAGGGTTCCGAACAGATCCTCGAATCCGGCTGTGCCGAAACCCGCCCCCCCATCCCAGCCATCCCCGCCGAAGCCGGGTTCCACCCCGACGCCGCGGGCCCGGCCCCGACCACCGGCTGGCCAGCCTCCGTCGACGCCCGCGCCGGCGGCCACCCGCTCCTCGTAGTCCTCGGGGAGGCGCCGGAAGTCCGCGCCGAACCGGTCGTAGCGCGCCCGCGTCTTCGGGTCGGACAGCACGTGGTACGCCTCACCGATCTCCTTGAACCGCTCCTCCGCCTCCGGGCTGCGGTTGACGTCGGGGTGGTAACGGCGGGCGAGGCGGCGGTAGGCCTGCTGCACCTCCTCGCCGCCTGCGTCGCGCCGGAGGCCGAGAACCTCGTAGTAGTCGCGGGCCATCGGCGCTCACTCCTCATCGCCGCCCAAGTGCTGTCCCCGGCCGTGGCCCGGACCTCGACCACCCCGTCCTCGACCACCCCGTCCTCGACGTCGAAGATGCTCACGCCAAACGTGCCGCCGCTGAGAACGTGCCGCCGCCGAGGCCGAGTGTTACGCCATCCGATGGCTTCCCGATCCACCGGCGCCTCAAAACCACCCGCCGGAATCCCACCAAGCCGATCAGGTCGGTCCTCCGGGAGAAGGCACGCATAAGCGGTGAACCACGGTGGCGGGTCGGCACGGGGGGTCGGCATCTGTGCTATGGTCCACGCAGCATCACTTAAAGAGACAGATCAATTACCGATCGTGGTGATGTGGTGAAGGGTTCCTCAGACCTGGCCAGTGGTCTGTTGGAGGCGGCGCCGGACGTGATCGTCGCCGTCCGGGACGATGGGGCCATCGTCCTGGTCAACGCGCAGGCCGAGCGGCTGTTCGGCTACACTCGCGACGAGCTGGTCGGCCAACCGGTCGAGATCCTCATCCCGGTCGGTGCCCGCGCCGTCCATCCTGATCATCGGGACCGCTACTTCGCCGATCCCCGGCCCCGGCCGATGGGTGCCGGCATGGAACTGGCCGGGCGCCGCCGCGACGGCAGCGAGTTCCCCGCCGAGATCAGTCTCAGCCCGCTGGAGACCGAGGACGGAACGATCGTCTCCGCGGCCGTACGTGACGTGACCGACCGCAAACGGGCCGAGGCGAAGTCCCGCGGCCTGCTGGAAGCCGCGCCCGACGCGATCATCGGAGTCCGCCCCGACGGACGGGTCGTCCTGGTTAACGCGCAGGCCGAGCGGCTGTTCGGCTACACCCGCGACGAACTGGTCGGCCAACCGGTCGAGATCCTCATCCCGGTCGGTGCCCGCGCCGTCCATCCTGATCATCGGGACCGCTACTTTGCCGACCCCCACCCCCGGCCGATGGGTGCCCGCCTCCAGCTCGCTGCCCGCCGCCGCAACGGCAGCGAGTTCCCCGTGGAGATCAGTCTCAGCCCGCTGGAGACCGAGGAGGGAATACTCGTCTCCGCGGCGGTCCGGGACGTCACCGACCGCCTCGAAGCCCAGGCCGAGGGGGAACGGTTGCGCGTCGAGGCGCAACGCCGCAACTTCGAGGCCCAGCTCCACCAGTCCCAGCGGTTGGAAAGCCTCGGCCAGCTCGCCGGCGGGGTGGCGCACGACTTCAACAACCTCCTCGGAGCCATCATCAACTACGCCTCGTTCGTCGCCGAGGAGGTCACCCAGGCCGCCGCCACTCAGACCGCGGACGGACGGTGGAACGACGTACTGCGCGACATCGAACAGATCCAACGCGCCGCCGACCGCGCCACCGTCCTCACCCACCAGCTCCTCACCTTCGGCCGCCGCGAAACCGTGCAGCCCCGGGTACTCAGCCTCAACCAGGTCGTCACCGACCTGGAGAACCTGCTGCACCGCACCTTGGGCGAACACATCGGGCTGCACATCCATCTGCAGCCCGAGCTGTGGCCCATCCTGGCTGACCCCGGCCAGATCGAACAGGTCCTGACCAACCTTGCCGTCAACGCCCGCGACGCCATGCCCGACGGCGGCGTGCTGACCATCGACACCGCCAACATCACTATCGATCCGGATTACGCGAGCGAACGCCCGGGCGTGAAAGCCGGCCCGCATGCACGGATCCGCGTCTCCGACAGCGGCACCGGCATGCCCCCGGAGGTCCTTGCCCGGGTCTTCGAACCGTTCTTCACCACGGAAACCCAAGGGGGAAGGCTCCGGCCTCGGCCTCGCCACCGTCTACGGGATCATCAGCCAGGCCGGCGGGCACACCGACATCTACTCCGAACCCGGGGTCGGCACCACCATTCGCTGCCTGCTCCCCGCCACCGCCGCCGGTCAGCCGGACACCGCGACCGGCACTCCGGCACACGCGGGCGAGACCGTCCTGCTCGTCGAGGACCAGCCCGCCATCCTCGAGGTCACCCGTCGCCTGCTTGCCCGCAACGGCTACCAGGTCCTCACCGCTACCTCCGCCGACGAGGCCATCCCCCTCGCCGCCGACCACCCCGGCCCCGTCCACCTGCTGCTGACCGACGTCATCATGCCGCGCATGCAGGGCAAGGAACTCGCCGGCCGGATCCGCTCCACTCGCCCCGACACCCGGGTGCTCTACATGTCCGGCTACGCCCACCCGGTCCTCACCACCCAGGGGAAACTTGATCCCGGTGTCATCCTGCTCGAAAAGCCCTTCTCCGAACGGGTCCTGCTCGCCAAAGTCCGAGAAGCCCTCGACCCTCCGACCTGACCACGAATCAACCAGGACCCACCTCAACGGCCAGGATATTTCCTTTCTGCCCCGTTGATAAGAAATATCCGTCAGCCGGCGCTTTCGTCGTCGCTCGTCCTGCCGCGCGGCCCTGGTCACGGGTGGTGGTTTCTGCGGTTGACAGTCTCTGCCCGCGTCATAGGCTCAGCCGTGGGACGGATGCCCGACCGGGGTAGAGTGATGATAATGCATCAGCAGGAAGCGCAGCAGGTGGAGCGCGTGCTGCGGCAAAACTGGCAGCAGATCCGATACCAGATCCTTGACCAGTTCGCCGAGGTAAACGCGTCGGACCTGGACGCAGCCTCGAGCGTCGACGACCTTGTTCAGCGCATCGCCGACAGGTCGCACTACAGCGACAGGTACGTGGAAAGCAGGATACGCGAGCTGGTGGGTGTTGCGGCGGGCGCAGGCGCCGGTCCAGCAGCGCAACCCACCGCAGCGGCGCAGGCTGCAGCCGAGCAGGCCCCAGCGCCAGCCGCGGCCGAGCAGCCGGCCGCCGGGGGCCAGGCTGAGCAGCCCACGGCGGAGCAGCCCACGGCGGAGCAGGCCACGGCGGAACAGCCCACGGCGGAACAGGCCGGGCAGCGGTTCGGCGGGCAGCAGCCGTTCACCGCGGCGTAGCCGCCGAGGCGGACCGGAGGGTGGGGTGCCGTCCAACGACGGAAAGCACCCACCTGTCGGACGTCTGCGGTAGGCGTCTGCGGTAGACGGAGTACTCGAAGGCGCCTTCGAGTGGCTGGAGGTGCTTTCCTGCCCGGGATCCGCCGCCCGTCATTCCTCAGTGCCCGACGGCGGCAGTGCCCGACGGCGGCAGACTCCGTAGCGGTGGATCGGCATCGGCCAGCTGGATGGGCCTGGGCTTTCTGGCCTCGGGCATCGTGTTCACGGCGATCATCGCGGTGCCCGCGGCTGCCTGGTGGCGGTTCGGGTTGAATGAGGTCGTCGCCCCAGATCATCAACCCCAGCCGCACGGTTCCGGGGGTGTGGCCATGACCGCGGCGGGCATGGCAAGCTTGCTCGTTGTGGCAACAGGGTGCGAGGTGGACAGGGGAACGGCCCGGTTGGGCCGAGCCGTGGTGTTCGCCTCGTCCTCGGTGTGTCTGGCCTGGGCAGCGCACGTCTCTGGCGGGGGCCGCGGCCAGCCGCTGGGATCATGCTGGTTGCGGTCCTCCTCCTCACCCGGGTGGCGTTCGGGTTCGCGGACCGCGAGCGAGGAGTCGCTGCGCTGCTCGCGGGTCTGGGGGTGACGCAGATCGCCCTCCATGTCACCTTCGTACTTGCGCATCCGCACACCCACCTGGCCAGCGGTCCGAGCCTGGATGTTCCGATGACGGCGGCCCACGGCATTGCCGTGGGCTGTGTGGGATTGATGCTTCGTCACTCCGAGCGGGCTGTGTGGTGTGCGGCCGGACTGAAGCCGCGCACCGTTGTGGCCCTGTTGCTGTATCCGGTGACCGTTGCCGTCGTTCCGCCTGTCCCACCCACCGTGAAGATCAACCTTCGGAAGCGGGCGCCGAGACCGCACGCTCGCCCCCTTGGCCGTGGCGCACGGCGTCGGGGACCACCCGCTTCCCCTTCTCCGGGGTTGACGTCACGGCGAGCGTTGACGTCACGGCGAGCCTGGTAGACGAGTTCTCCTGGCGGGCTCATCTGCCCGACGAGCGACCCCGGCGCGAGCAAGGCAAGGCATCTTCAGGTGGTCCCACGCGCCGTGGGACGTTCGAAGGGATCTTATGTACCGCAACGTTCGGCGTGCCGGCATGCTTGCCGGCACTGCCGCGGCAGCGATGTTCCTCCTGGCCGGACCGGCGTCCGCCCATGTCACGGTGCAGCCGCCGACGGCTGCCGCGGGCAGCTACGCCACCTTGTCGTTCAAGGTCCCCACGGAGAAGGACACCGCGTCCACGACCGGGTTGGACGTCCAGCTTCCCACCGACACCCCGATCGTGTCCGTGTCGGTCCAGCCCAAGGCGGGGTGGACACACAAGATCACCAAGGCGGCTCCGCCGAAGCCGCTCATGACGGACGACGGAGAGGTCAAGGAGGTCGTCACCAGGATTGCCTGGACGGCGCAGGGGGATGGCGGGATCAAGCCCGGGGAGTTCGACACCTTCACCGTCTCCGCCGGGCCGCTGCCCGAAAACACCGACCACATTGTGTTCAAGGCGTTGCAGACCTACTCCGATGGTTCGGTCGTGCGGTGGGTCGATGTCGTCGCCCCCGGCGCCCAGGAGCCTGAGAAGCCGGCGCCGGTCCTCACGCTGACAGCATCCTCCCCGGGGTCCGGTGGGCATGGCGCGGCCACGGTGCGGTCGGACGAAGCCGCATCGGCCTCCGACGATTCCGACGGGACGGCGCGTGGCCTGGGGATCGCCGGTCTCGTCCTTGGCGCACTCGGGTTGCTTGCCGGTGGATTCGCGCTGATCTCTTTGCGGCGGCGCGCCTAACCGTCGTGCGCCGCATCCTGGTGGTGGCCGTGACGTTCCTGGTCATGGCCACCACCTCCATCGGTCTCGGCCTCGGGGTCCCGTCGGCGTCGGCGCATGCCCTTTTGACGGGTAGCGACCCCGTGGACGGCGCGGCACTCGACGTCGCACCCGCACGGGTAACCCTTGACTACAGCGAGTCGGTGCGGGTCTCGCGCGATTCGATCCGGGTGCTCGATTCCGCGGGTAGGCGGGTCGATGATGATCGTGCCGGATCTGGTCCCAAGGCCTCGCAGGCGACGGTCGCGCTCCGGCCGGGGCTGCCGAACGGCACGTACGTGGCGAGCTGGCGTGTCATCTCGGCGGATAGCCATCCTGTTTCCGGTGCGCTCGCCTTCGGTGTGGGCGGGCCGCCGGAGGCCGCCGCCGCGGCGGCCTCCGGCACATCGGGCTCCTCGACGGTGGGCGTCGTCTTTGCCGTGGCGAGATTTCTCGGATACGCCGCGACGGCCCTGTTACTGGGCGTCTGTTTCTTTCTGATAGTGCTCTGGCCGACAGGTCTTCGTGCGGCCGGCCGCGGCCGGCTGTTGATGGCAGCGTGGGGATTATCCGTTTTTGCGGCCTTCGCGCAGCTGCTGCTGCAGGGCCCCTACGCTGCCGGGCTCGGCCTCGGGGGACTCGGGCAGTGGTCGGTTCTGTCGACCACCCTGGCGGATCGGTTCGGCCACCTGCTGCTGATCCGTCTGCTCGCTCTTGCTTTGATGGTGCCTCTCGTGCGGCGGCTGTTGCGAACCGGGTCGGTGGATCTGCGGGGAAACGGGGAGCTCGCCGGTCTCGGTGTCGTGGTGGCCGTGACGCTTGCCATGATCGGTCATGCCAGTGCCGGCGACCTGGCTTGGCTGGCTACCACCAGCACGACGGTGCATGTGATCGCCATGTCGGTGTGGATCGGTGGTCTGGTGATGATTGCCGGTTTCCTGGTGCGCCGCGCATCGGCCACCGAGCCGGCGGAGGTCCTTCCCCGGTGGTCGAAGATCGCGGTTGTGGCCGTTGCCGCCGTGATGGTCAGCGGGGTCTTCCAGGGCTGGCGTGAGGTCGGCCCGCCACGGGCCCTGATTGATACCAGCTATGGTCGACTGCTGGTGTACAAGGTGTGGCTGGTCCTTGGAATGATCGCTCCCGGCGCTCTGGCGCGGCAGTGGGTCCGCCGGCAGTACAGAACGAACAGAGATCAGCCGGCCGGCCGGCCGGACCGCTCGCCGGATACCGTTCTGCTTGCCGGGCTGCGGCGGGGTGTCATGGCGGAAATCGTGGCCGGGGCTGTCGTGCTGGGGATCACGGCTGGGTTGGTGAACATGGTACCGGGACGTACCAGCTATTCACCGCCGTTCTCCGACACCACCTTCGCGGGTCCGATGACGGTGAAGGTGCGGGTCTCACCGACGCGGGTGGGCGCCCAGACCCTGGACGTCCACGCCACGGGCCCGAGCGGCAAACCGCAGAAACTGGTGGAGGCCAGTGCGGCGTTGTCGTTGCCGGCCGCCGATCTCGGCCCCTTCGCTGTTCCGCTGAGCCTGGCCGCGCCGGGCCATGCGCGGAGCGACGGGATCCGGGCGCCGTTGCCCGGTGAATGGCAACTTCGGCTCACGCTCCGAGTGAACGATTTCGACCAGTACGTGACAACCGTGTTCTACCAGGTCCGATGAAGGACTCGTGAACGATGAAGGGCTCGTGAACGCTGGGCGGCGGTAAGCGCTTTCGCGATAGCTGATCGGAATGGTTCGATTGGCGTGTGATATCAGGGTTGTAATGATCTGTCAGGCAACCCATGGTAGAGCGGCAAAGGCCTGCGAGGGAAGCTCAGAAGGAGTCCATCCATGCCGACCGCCACCGCTGACAAGTCCCATAGCTTCGATGTTTTCCAGCACTACGAGCGCCTCCAGTGGAAGGTTTCCGACCTCGGGCTGGAAAACGTCCGGCGTGACCTCGTTCATCCCGTTTACATCTCGCTTGTCAAGGGCGTTGTCATGGGCGAGGCGACGTCTCTCCCCGGGCTGCACGGTTTTCTCAGCGAGTTCCACGACGACTACGACTGCTCGGCCTTCGTGGCCATCTGGGCCTACCAGGAGCTTCAGCATCACTACGCCTTCCGTGCTTGGCTCAAGGCGGTGGGCGTCCATGTCGACCAGGACAAGATCGAGGCTCTGCGTGAGCCGTACGAAGCCGGTATCACGCCGAGTGCGACCCTGACCACGAACGTGATCTCCGAGATCATCGTTAACACGGTCTACCGGGCGATGTCGGAGTGGGTGGAGGAGCCCGTGTTGGCCGACCTGTTTCTCCGCGCGAGCCGCGACGAAGCAGGGCACGCCCGCGAGTTCCTCTTCTACTTGAAGCGTCGCCTGGAACTCCACCCGCACGAGCTGAGGTCAGTCCTGGAAAGGATTCATTTCTACGTTACGAGCCCGCGGCTCAACCACCCGGTCGGTGTCTACAAGCATCAGCGCGTCGAGGAGATGCGGGGGCACGAGACCGTCGACGACGTGATCGATGTCTATCTCCAGTTCTCTCCGCCGGATGCGCTGGAAAAGCTCCAGGCCAAGCTCCGGCGCATGCTCGGAACAGCGGTCGGCCGGGACCTGAGCCGGAACTCCGGCATCCGCCACGCGATGGCCGAAATAGTGGCCTGATGCGTCGAATCTGAGAACGTCGTTCCAGACCCGATCGGATGCGGGGGCGACGCGCGACGACGGCGGCGCCCCGGATCACGTGCGACGCCGTCGGCAGGGGCGCGCCGTGACCGATTCCCTGCCGGAGGAACCGATGCACATTCACCCGACCGCTCCCTCCCAATTCTCGGCCGACGAGGAATACCTGCCGGTGCCCTGGGCGGTCCTGGAGAGCTACCGCTGCTTCGGCTGCTCACCGCACAATGCAAACGGCCTGCGCCTCCGCTTCGCCTTCCGTCCCGACGGGATCGCCACCCGCTTCAGGCTGGACCGCACTCACGAGTCGTACCCGGGGGTCGTGCACGGCGGTCTCATCGGAGTCATCTGCGACGAAACCATGGGAAACCTGATCGTTCTGCGAACAGGCCTCACCTCCTTCACTACCGGTATGCGGCTGCGGTACGTCACCGCGATGCGGGTGAACACCGACTACCAGTGCGTCGCCCGCCTACAGGCCGACGCGGCTGAGCCGGTCTCCAACCCGACGGGCGCGGGCGGCCTGGTGCGTGCCGAGGCCGAGATCCTCGACGCCGCGGGCAGTCTGGTGGCTGCGGCGAGCGCGACCTACCGTCCGACATCGATGAACATCGCGCGGCAACGCCTGGACCTGCGACCGGACGAGTTCGACCGCGTCGCGGAAGCCATCACCGCGGCCCAGGCCGCCGGCGGCCAGGGCTGAATAGTCCCTCTCACGCGCCTCAACCGACACGGCGAATGACTGAAGGAGTCATGATGACACCCTCCCGCGCCGAGATTGTCAGTACTGTCACCGCCATCCTTGCTCGCGAGCTCGGGATGCCAGCCGACGCGCTCACTCCCGACCTCGACCTGCGGGCCGTCGAAGGCGCGGACTCGGTGAAGGTCCTGGTCATGATCTCCCGCATAGAGCGCACGTACGATATCGAGGACGTCTTCACCCTGAGCTCCATCAACGACGTCGTCCGTATCGTGCTTGCGGCGCTCGAGACGGCGGCGGTCTGACAACAGGAGAATCATCGTGACCGTATCGAACACCGTTATATCATATACCTCTGCTCCGGAAGCGGGGCAACGCCGCCCTGCCCGGTCCGACGGCCCTTTTACCCGTCCGGTGCTGCCGCTGCTGCCCGCCTCCGACCTGGCGGCGGCGGTCACCGCGTTTCATTCTGCCGGGTCCGCCGCCCGCCGGTGGGACGTCGAATCGGCCTTCCAGTGGGACGAGGCCGAGGCCGACCGGCTCACCGAAGGCCATCGCTCAGCGGTCCGCTTCATCACCCTGATCGAGGACCATCTCCCCGGCTATTTCGGCCTCTACGAGCGTGCGTTCCCGCTCAACTCCGACGTTGACCTGGAAACCTTTATCCATAACCGTGAGCTCTACCATTTCACGGTACGGTGGGCCCAGGAAGAGGACAGCCACGCCCGGGCCCTGTTCCGCTACCAGGTCGCCGCCGGTATCGCCGAACCGGAGGAACTGCGTCGGGAACTGGCGGCCGAGGGCCGCAAGAAATTCGATCTGCCACTTGACCACGCGGTCTCGTTGTTCGCCTACGCACTCGTGCAGGAGAAGGCGACGCAGCTCTATTATCAGCAGCTACGCACCGTGGCCGGCGATCCGGTCCTGGCCGACGTCCTCACCCGACTCGCCCGCGACGAGTCGCGCCACTTCGCGTTCATGGCGGATGTGGTCGAGCGGTACCTGCGCCGGGAGGGCGACGCCGTGGTGGAGCCAATCCGCGAGGTCATTGCGACCTTCCGGATGCCACTGGCCGACACCATCCGCGGCTACTGGCGATGGGCACTGCGGATCAGGGAAGTCGCCCACTACGACCACACGGACGCCTACGCTCACCTCATCCGGGTCGTGAACCGCGCCGTCGACGCCCGGTCCGACCGGGTGAATGAACTGATCACCTTTATCGACGCATGCCGGACCGCCCCCGTCCCGGCCTGAGCCTGGTCGGGTGGCCTTGA
>NZ_CDWRCL010000121.1:0-11333 GCF_977927575.1 Frankia sp. CcCS3 | reverse complement strand
GCCGCGATCCGGGCACACCGCGACCTCGTCGGGCGCGTCGACGCCGACGCCGGCCAGGTGCAGGCCCGCACGTTCCTGGGCGCTGGCGCGGAGGCCGAGTCGGTGGCCGACCTGCTCCGTCGCGAGCATCTGGAGAACGGCGTCGCCTGGGACGCGATGGCGGTCCTGGTCCGCACGGCCGAGCGGATCGGCCGGTTGCGCCGCGTGCTGGCCACCGCCGGCGTTCCGGTCAGCGTCGACGGTGACGACCTGCCGGTCGCCCAGGAGCCGGCCGCCGCCCTGCTCCTGCTGGCGCTGCGCTGCGCGGAGGATCCGGCCGGGGCGCTCACCGTCGACGCGGCGCGCACCCTGCTCACCTCGCCGCTCGGTGGAGCGGACCCGGCCGGGCTGCGGGCGCTGGGCCGGGCGCTGCGCGCCTTCGAGCGCGACGCGGGGTCCGAGTATCCGGCGCCGTCGGCGGAGCTGTTGCGGGCGGCGATCGCCGAGCCCGACCACTGGCTGGCGACGATCCCCGACGACCTGGCCGGGCCGGTCCGGTGGGTCGGCGGTCTGCTGCGGACGGCCGGTCAGGCGTTGCGGGACTCCTCGGGCGCCCCGGAGGACGCCCTGTGGGCGCTGTGGTCGGCGAGCGAGTGGCCGGCGCGGCTGCGATATGCCTCGGCGGCCGGGGGCGCCGCCGGGCGCGCGGCCGACCGTGACCTCGACGCCGTCGTGGCGCTCTTCGATGCCGTCACCCGGCTGGGCCAGCGGCGCGGGCCGGGCGGTGGCGTCGCCTCCCTGGTCGCGGAGCTCACCCGCCAGCAGATCGCCGGGGACGTCCTCGAGCCGGCCGGGGAGTCCGTGCGCCGCCGCGGGGTGCGGCTGCTGACCGCCCATCGCGCCAAGGGGCTCGAATGGGAGGTCGTCGCCGTCTGCGGAGTGCAGGACGGCACCTGGCCCGACTTGCGGGAGCGGCATTCGCTGCTCGGCGCGGAGCAGCTCGACGCGCCGTCCCGGGGCGGGTTGCGCCCGCCGCTGACCCGCCAGGACCTGCTCGCCGACGAACGTCGGCTGTTCTACGTCGCGCTGACCAGGGCGCGGCGCCGGCTGATCGTCACCGCGGTGAACAGCCCCGAGGACGACGGCAGCCTGCCGAGCCGCTTCCTTGAGGAACTGGGTGTAGCGGTGGAGCATGTGCCCGGTCGCCAGGTCCGGCCGCTCACCCTGGTCGGCCTGGTCGCGACCCTGCGCCGGCTGGCGACGGAACCGGGCTCGAGCCCCGCGATGCGCTCCGCCGCGCAGGCCCGCCTCGCCGCGCTCGCCGCGGCACGGGACCAGGCGGGCCGGCCCCTGGTGCCGGCCGCGCACCCGGACACCTGGTGGGGGCTGCTCGACCCCACCACGTCGGATATTCCTGTCGTCCCGGTGGCCGGGCCGATCCGGCTGTCCGGCTCGTCGCTGTCGAGCATCGGCGCCTGTTCCCTGCGGTGGTTCCTCGAGCACGAGGCGCACGCGGTCACCCCGGTCTCGACCGCGCAGGGATTCGGCAAGGTGGTGCACGCCCTGGCGGACGAGGTCACGACCGGGCGGACCCCGGCCGACCTCGCCGCGCTCGACGCCCGGCTGAACACGGTGTGGCGGCAGCTGGACTTCGACGCCCGCTGGCGCTCCGATCAGGAGCGCGCGGCCGCCCGCGAGGCGCTCGCCCGCTTCCTGGACTGGCACGCCGCCGAGCGCGGTCGGTGCGTGATCGACGCGGAGGTCAGGTTCTCCTGCGACCTGCGGGTCGCCGGGCGGGACGTCCAGCTGCGCGGATTCATCGACCGGCTCGAACTGGACGAGGCCGGCCGGGTCCACGTCATAGACTTCAAGACCGGTCGGACCGCGGTCGCTCCTGCCGAGCTCGCCACCCACCCCCAGCTGGGTAGCTATCAGCTCGCCGTGCGGGCCGGCGCGCTCGACGATGTGCTCGCGGCCGCGGCGCCGGATCAGCCCCGGCCGGTGCCTGGCGGGGCGGAGCTCGTCCAGCTCCGGCGGGATGCCGGCGGTGCGGCGGCCGGCCCGCGGCTGCCGGGGGAGCGGCCTGGCCCGCCGGAGGTCCAGGCCCAGGATGCGCTGCCTCCCGACGGCGCGACCTGGATGGACGAGGTGCTCGACGCGGCGGTGCGCACCATCGACGCCGAGGCGTTCCGGCCGACGCCCGGCGACCACTGCACGCTGTGCACCTTCCAGACGAGCTGCTCCGCGCGGCCCGAGGGACGTCAGGTGGTCGAGTGAACCCGCGGGTGGAGCAGCCGGGCGCGGGCGCCCACGTGACGATTCCCCGCCAGCCGTTCCTGCCCGGTTTCGACGGCGGCGTCGACGGTGACCCGGCGGGCGGCGTCGCCGGTCCCCGGCTCGACCCGGATGACCTGCGCGACCTGCTGGAGGTCCCGTACACCGACGAGCAGATCGCCGCGGCCACCGCTCCGCTCGAACCGGGGGTCATCATCGCGGGCGCGGGATCCGGCAAGACCTCGGTGATGGCCGCGCGGGTGGTCTGGCTCGTCGCCACCGGGCAGGTGCGGCCCGACCAGGTGCTCGGACTGACCTTTACGACGAAGGCGGCGGCGGAGCTGTCCGGTCGGGTGCGGCTGGCGTTGCGCAAGGCGTCGGCCGGGGCGGGCCCGGGTGGACCGGCCGCGGACGGCAAGGTGGACGGGGAGCCGACCGTCGCCACCTACCATGCCTTCGCCGGGCGGCTGGTCGTCGACAACGCCCTGCGGCTGGGGCTGGAGCCGGACCTCCAGCTGATCTCCGGCGCGGCCCGCTACCAGCTCGCCGCCCGGGTCGCCCGTTCCCACGGCGGGAAGGTGGAGGCGCTGACACGTTCGCTGGGCGCGCTCGTCGGCGAGCTCGTCGCGCTGGACGCCGAGATGAGCGAGCACCTGGTCGATCCGGCGGGCCTCGTCGCGTTCGACGGCGCGCTGCTCGCCGAGATCGACGCGGCGCTGCGGCGCGCCGAGCAGCGGCGGGGCACCCGGGGCGTCCGCCGGGAGCTGCGCCGGTGCGCGGCCGCAGCCCGGGGGCGCCGGGAGTTGGCCGCTCTGGTGGCGGAGTACCGGGCGGCCCGGCGGGAACGCGACGTCCTGGACTTCGGTGACCAGGTCACCTGTGCCGCGAGGCTCGCCGAGACCATGCCGGAGGTCGGTCGGGCCGAGCGGGCGCGGGCCGGTGTCGTCCTGCTTGACGAGTACCAGGACACCTCGGTGGCCCAGCGGCGGATGCTCACCGGCCTGTTCGGCGGCGGGCATCCGGTCACCGCCGTCGGCGACCCCTGTCAGGCGATCTACGGCTGGCGCGGGGCGTCGGTGGCGAACCTCGACCACTTCCCCACGCACTTCCCCGGGGCCGATGGCACGCCCGCGGCCGTCTACGAACTGTCGGTGAACCAGCGCAGCGGCGGCCGGCTGCTCCGCCTCGCCAACACCGTCGCCGCACAGCTGCGGGCCCGTCACCGCGTCGTCGAGCTCCGCCCGCGGCCCGACGTGGCTGAGCAGGGCGAGGCGGTGGTCGCGTTGCACGTCAGCTGGGCCGATGAGGTGGCCTGGATCGCCGACCAGCTCCGCCGGGTGGTCGACGCCGGCACCGCTCCCGGCGGCATCGCCGTGCTGGTCCGGGCCCGTGGCGACATCCCCGCGCTGTTTACCGCGATGCAGGCGGCCGGGCTGCCCGTCGAGGTCGTCGGGCTGACCGGGCTGCTCATCGTCCCGGAGGTCGCCGAGATCGTGGCCATGCTGGAGGTGCTCGACTCGCCGACGGCGAACGCCGCGCTCGTCCGGCTGCTCACAGGGCCGCGGGTGCGGCTCGGCCCCCGGGATCTCGCCGCGCTCGGCCGCCACGCGCGCGAGGCGGCGCGGGTCCCGGACCCGGTCGGCGATCCGGACCTGCCAGGACGGTCCGATCCACTCGCCGAGGCGGTCGCCGACGTCGACCCCGCCGACGTCGTCGCCCTGTCGGACGTCCTCGACGACCCCGGGCCGGAGATGTCCGCGCCGGGGCGCGCCCGGGTGCGCCGGCTCGCCGCCGAGATCGCCGCGCTGCGTGGGCACGTCGGCGAGGGCCTGCTCGACCTGCTGCACCGAGTGGTCGCGACGATCGGGCTGGATGTGGAGCTCACGGCGACCGAGGTGGCGGTGCGGGCCCGGCGCCAGGAGAACGTCGCGGCCTTCCTGGACGTGGCCGCGGGCTTCACCGATCCCGACGGCACGAACTCCCTGCCCGCGTTCCTCGGATTCCTCCGGGCGGCGCGGGAGCACGAGCGGGGTCTCGACGTCGCCGGGCCGTCCGGGGCCGACGCGATCGCCCTGATGACGATGCATCGCTCCAAGGGCCTGGAATGGGAGGTCGTCGCCGTCCCGAACCTGACCAGCAAGGTGTTCCCCGACCTGACCGTGCGCGACCAGTGGACCACCTCCCCGGGCGTGCTGCCGATCCCGCTGCGCGGCGACACCGACGATCTGCCGGCGTTCACGGTCTCCGCCGAGAAGGCCGCCCTGGACGCTTTCCGGGCCGATGCCCGTCAGTACGCCGAGCGGGAGGAACGCCGGCTCGCCTACGTCGCGGTCACCCGGGCGAAGTCGCTGCTGTTCGCGAGCGGGCACTGGTGGGGACCCACCCAGAAGACCCCACGCGGTGCCTCGGTGTTCCTCGACGAGCTCGCCGAGCACGCCCGCACCGGCGGTGGGCGGGTCGACGTCTGGGCGCCGGAGCCGGCGGAGCGGACCAACCCGGCGCTGGCGACGCCGGAACGGTTCGCCTGGCCGATCCCCTACGAGCCGGAGCCGTACGCCCGGCGCCTCGCCGCGGCCGAGGGGGTCATGGCGCGGCTGGCCGCGCTGAGCGTACCGGGGGCGTCGGCGGAACCGGCCGGGGAACCGTTCGTCGACGATCCGGCCGGGATGACGGCGGCCGAGCGCGCCCTGCTCGCCGAGCTCGACCGGGAGGCCCGGCTGCTGCTCGCCGAGGAACGCGCGGCACGCCTCGCGCGGACCGATGTCGCCCTGCCGGCGAGCCTCACCGCGTCCCAGATCGTCCGGCTGCGCGCGGACCCGGAGGCGTTCGCCCGTGAGCTGGTCCGGCCGCTGCCGTGCCGTCCGGTGGCCGCGGCCCGGCGCGGCACCCGGTTCCACGCCTGGGTTGAGGAGATCTTCGACTACCGTGCACTGATCGACACCGAGGATCTGCCCGGCGCGGCCGACGCGGAGCTCACCGACGACGATCTGCGCTCGCTGCAGCAGGCGTTCCTGCGTACCGAGTACGGTGCCCAGCGGCCGTTCGCGATCGAGGAACCCTTCGAGCTCTGCCTTGCCGGGCGGATCGTGCGCGGTCGCATCGACGCCGTCTACGACCTCGGCGGCGGTCGCTGGGAGGTGGTCGACTGGAAGACCGGCCGGTCCGATGCCGACGATCTTCAGCTCGGGATCTACCGGCTGGCCTGGGCCCGGCTGCGGGGCGTCGACCCGAGCGCGGTCGACGCCGCCTTCCTGTACGTGCGCACCGGCGCCGTTGTCCGGCCCC
Source organism: Frankia sp. CcCS3 (assembly GCF_977927575.1). Classification (NCBI taxonomy): domain Bacteria; kingdom Bacillati; phylum Actinomycetota; class Actinomycetes; order Frankiales; family Frankiaceae; genus Frankia; species Frankia sp. CcCS3. The sequence continues at coordinate 5,795 of NZ_CDWRCL010000121.1, read as the reverse complement.
CGACGTTGTCCGAGGAGGAGCTCGCTGACCTGCTCGCGAGTCCGAGCACCGGGCCCGCCGCGGGTCAGGCCCGCGGGTCGGCGAGGTCGACGGACAGCGCCAGGTGATCCGAGATGGGCACGCGGCGGGCCTGCACGGCGATGATCCTGCCTACCGGCCCGCGGGCCAGCACATGGTCGAGCTGCACCCGCGGGGAGTGCGCGGGGTAGGTGGGCGTCACCGCCAATCGGCGCCAGCGGGTGAGCGCGGCCGGTAGCCGGCCGGGCAGGTTCAGATCGCCCAGCAGGACCAGCGGTCCCGGGACGTCCGCGAGCCGGCGGGCCAGCCGGCGCAGTTGCACGGCGTTCCACCCCGGCACGAACGACAGATGGGTGTTGACCACGGTCAGCGGGCCCCCGGCCGACTCCACCCGCGCGGCGATCGCGGCCCGCGGCTCGTCGTCGAGCATGATCAGATGCCCCCGCCTGCCCGGACCCCCCGGTATCGCGATCGGGGACCGCACCGGCGCCCGGCCGAGGTCGATCACCCGCCACTCGCGGACGGGCAGCCGGCTGATCAGAGCGATGCCGTACGCTGGCTCGTCGTCCCGGCGCTGCCCGTCAGCCGGCCGCCAGCCCACGCCGGGCGTGCCGAAGACGGTGGGGACGAACCGCCAGTCGTCGTCGCCGGCTCCGATCACCGCCGCCGCCTCTGCGGCGAGGTCCAGCCCACCCGATCGTGGCTGGTCGAGATCGACCTCCTGGAGCCCGAGGACGTCCACGTCGAGAGCGGAGACGGCCGCGGCGAAGCGGGCGGGCTCGACCGTCCCATCCGTGAGCGACAGGCCGTGCATGATGTTGAAGGAGCCCAGCCGCACGCCTGGACCGTATCGGATGCGAGGTCCGTCACGGCCCGGGTGACCGACCCCGCACCGCCGCGAGACGGCGGGAGCCCGGGCCCCGGCCCTCGTCCGTGTCCTCGCGGACCGCGGCACTCACCGGGTCGGTGGCCACGTCCTCGGCAGCCCCGGCGCGCAGCACCAGTTCGAGATCGAAGCGGGTGTCAGGGTCCTCCAGGCATGGTCCGAACAGCTCGCGAAGCTGGTTGACCCGGTAGCGGACGGTCTGCGGATGGATGTGCAACCGCTCGGCGATCAGCCCGCGCTGACCCCGCAGGGTCAGCCAGTGCAGGAGGGTCTCGGCCAGCCGTTCCCTGGTCCGGCAGGGCAGCCCGTCGAGGGGAGCGAGCCGGCGGGACGCAAGGTCGGTGATAAGCCCGGGGTCGCTGGCCAGCAGCAGGGCGCTGAGATGTTCGTCGGTGAACAGGGGGTCGGCCGCGGCGATGCCGCGAAGCCGCCCGGCGCTCCGGGCATCGCAGGCGAACCTCGCCCGCGCCGCGCTCGCCGCCGCCTGCCCCCACGGCACGGCCGGTCCCACCACCGCGGCGAGCCCGGCGAGCTGTTTCGCCAGTGCCGCCCGGGTGGCCGCCCGCTCGGTCGAGCCGACGAACATCCAGATGTCTCCCCCCTGCACGGCGCGCGGGCAGCCCGAGGGCAACCGGGAGGGGAGCGAGCCTGCCCAGGGGTCGGCCTCGTGGTTGCCCTCGCTATCAGCCGGGTGGGTGCCCGGATGGCCGGCCGGGTGGGTGGCCGCGGAGCCGGTCGGGGCGGGGACGAGCACGGCGGCCAGCCGGCCGGGCAGCCGCACGCTGCCGGAACGGGCGACCTGCGCGATCGCCCCGCCGGTCGCGCCGGACAGCAGCATCTCGCCCAGCCGGTCCCACAGCCGCTCCAGTTCACCGGCCGCGGTGTACTGCTCGGACGCGTAGCCCTCGGCGGAGGCCGCGGAGATGCCGTCGATGTAGGCGAACATCATCTCGGCGAGGGACACCAGCGCCGGGCCGTCCAGCCCGCCGCGGCGGGCCGCCGCCTCCCCGAGGCGGCGCCAGGAGACGCGGGCGCCCACCCGGTAGGCGCTCAGCAGGTTGTCCAACGACCGTCCCGCGTACACCTCGCCGCGGCCGAGACGGACATAGACCTCCCGGCTGGCGGCGAGGTCGAGAGTGCAGTGGGGACCGGCCTCGACCAGGCTGAGGAAGCGGAACAACGCCTCGTCGACTCCGCGGCGCACCTCATGGCCGAACTTGCCTTCCAGCGGGCGCGCGTAGGCGGGAACCTCCCGGGCGATCGCGGCGATGATCTCTTCACCCAGAGCGTCGAACTCGGCGGTGAGGATCTCGCTCAGCCCGGCTGGAAACTGTCCCATGGGAACAGTTTGCCGCCCGACAGTCGCAATCTCCCGCACCTCGTCCTCTGGGCGGGCCGCCCGTGGCCGTCTGGGCGGGGCCGCCCGTGATCGTCGCCGGCGGCCGGCGGAATCGGCTCCGGGCGGGCCGGGGCACGGCCTCCCGTGGCCATGACTTGGGATGGGTGTCCTCTTCGCCACCGGCGCGGCCCGCCGGGCAGTAGCGTTGGCAACTGTGTCCCCGCCTAGAGAACCCGGCCCGGCCGCGTCCACCGCGATGAAGTCGGCCCTGCCGGCATCCTCCTATCCGATCGAGCGGACCCGGCTCGGTAACGGCCTGCGCGTGCTGCTCGCCCCCGACCACACCGCGCCGGTGGTGGCCGTCTCGGTGCACTACGACGTCGGGTTCCGATCCGAGCCTGAGGGCCGTACCGGATTCGCTCACCTGTTCGAGCACCTGATGTTCCAGGGCAGCGAGAACGTCGGCAAGGCCGAGCATCCGAAGCACGTCCAGGCCGCCGGCGGAATCTTCAACGGATCGACGCACCCGGACTACACGGACTATTTCGAGCTGCTCCCGGCCGGGGCGCTCGAACTGGCCCTGTTCCTGGAGGCGGACCGGATGCGGGCACCGAAGATCACTCGCCAGAACCTGGACAACCAGATCGCCGTGGTGCAGGAGGAGATCCGGGTCAACGTCCTGAACCGCCCCTACGGGGGATTTCCCTGGATCAAGCTGCCGCCGGTCGCGTTCGACACCTTCCCGAACGCCCACAACGGCTACGGGGATTTCTCCGAGCTCGAGGCCGCGAGCCTGGACGACGCCGAGGACTTCTTCGACAAGTACTACGCACCGGGCAACGCCGTGCTGACCATCGTCGGCGACATCGACCCGGAGGAGACGCTTACCTTCGTCCGCCGGTACTTCGGTGACATCCCCGCCCGCTCGGTGCCGACGCGGGTGAGCTTCGCCGAGCCGGTGCCGAGTACCGAGCGCCGGGCGGTGCTCACCGACCCGCTCGCGCCGCGCGCCGCCCTGGCGGTCGGCTACCGGGTGCCCGACCCGATCGACGACCTGTCCACCTACCTGTCCTACTACCTGCTTACCGAGATCCTCAGCGACGGCGACGCCAGCCGGCTCGAACGCCGCCTGGTGCAGAAGGACCGTTCGGTCATCGGGGTGAGCACCTACCTCGGCACCTTCGGGGATCCGTTCGAGCAGCGTGACCCGCTGCTGCTGACCCTGGAGGCCCGCCAGTCCGAGGACGCGAGCGCGGACGCCGTCCTCGCCGCCGTCGACGAGGAACTGGCGTGGCTGGCGGGTGAGGGCCTGGCGGACGGCGAGCTGGAGCGGGTGCAGGCGCGGGTGGCGTCCTCGCTGCTGCGTGAGTCCGACGACGCGCTGGGACGGGCACTCGCCATGGCTGTGCACGAACTGCAACGGGGACGTCCCGAGCTGGTGAACGAACTGCCCGCGGAACTGTCCGCGGTGACCGGGGAGGCCGTCGCCGCGGCCGCCCGGGTGCTTCTCGACCAGGGCCGCTCGGTCCTGGAGCTGCGTGCCGGCGCCGCCTCATGAGCGGCAGCGCGCTGAGCTCGACGACCACCCGGGCGGCGGTCATCCCGGCCGTGCGCCCGACCGTCCCGGCGGAGCTGCCGGCTGTCAGCGACCACACTCTCGACAACGGTCTGCGGGTGCTGGTGGTGGAGCGGGCTAGTGTGCCCCTGGTCGAGGTGCGGCTGCGGATCCCGTTCGCCGGCGTCGGCGCCGTGCACCAGGCCCGGGCCGAGGTGCTCGCGGAGACGCTGTTCACCGGATCACACCGCTTCGACCGGGTGGGCCTGGCCACCGAGGTCCAGCGCCTGGGCGGATCGTTGTCGACCGGGGTCGACGCCGACCGGCTGTCCATCGTCGGTTCCGCCCTCGCGGTGAACCTCGAACCCCTGTTGGGAATCATGGCCGAGGTGCTCCTCGGTGCCACCTACCCGGACGACGAGGTCACCGGCGAACGCGACCGGATCGTCGAGGACACGGCGATGGCCCGCAGCCAGCCCGCGGTCATTGCCCGGGAGGCGCTGCTCGGCCGGCTCTTCGGTGACCACCCCTACGCCATCGGCATCGCCGAGCCGGAGACCGTCGGACAGGTCGGCCCCGAGGACGTACGGGCCCTGCACACCGAACGGATCTCCCCGGCCGCCGCGATCCTCACCCTGGTCGGGGCCGTGTCGGCGCCGCGTGCTCTCGCGGCGGTCTCCGCCGCGCTCGGCGGTTGGACGGGCGGGCCCGCGCGGGCCGTCCCGCCGGTCCCGGCCCTCACCACCGGCCCGATCGTCATCGTCGACCGTCCGGGTGCCGTGCAGACCAACATCAGGCTGGGCGGACCGGCCCTGGGCCGCTCCGCGCCCGGATACCCGGCGCAGCGGCTGGCGAGCACCATCTTCGGTGGTTACTTCAGTTCCCGGCTGGTCAACAACATCCGCGAGGACAAGGGCTACACCTACTCCCCGCGCAGCTCGATCGATCACTACCAGGCGGGGTCACGGTTCACCGTCGCCGCGGACGTCGCCACCGAGGTGACCGGGCCCGCGTTGCTGGAGATCTTCTACGAGCTCGGGCGGATGGCGGTTCTACCGCCCAGCGAGGAGGAGCTCGACGCCGCCCGCCAATACGCCGTCGGCACGTTGGCACTGGGCAGTGCGACCGCCGCCGGTCTCGCCTCGACGCTGTCGGCGCTGGCCGGGGCCGGGATCGGGGTCGAGTACCTGCGTGATCACCCGCGCGCCCTCGCCGAGGTCGGCGTGGGCGACATCCAGGCGGTGTCGGCGGGCCTGCTCGCCCCGGCAAAGCTGATCACGGTGCTCGTCGGGGACGCGGCCAGGATTTCCGCGGCCGTGGGGGCACTGGGCATCGTCGCGTCCTGAGCACCGGGCCCGTACCGGTCCCCGGGGTCCCGGTCCCGCGGGGTCCCGGGTCCGGCGGGGCGTGCTCAGTGCCTGGTGGAGGTGGGACGCGGGGGTGCGGGGCGGGGCGCGCCGCCGCCGGGGCTCGGTGCCGGTGGTCCACCGCCCGGTGGGTTGCCGCCGCGCCCACCGAGCTCGCCCGGTAGCACGGCGCGTGGGTCGCCCACCGAATCGACCACCTGCCGAGCCAGATCGTGCACCCTGCGTCCCATTCCGCGAGCGGTGCGCCGCAGCCGCTCGAAGGCCTCCCGCGGGTGGATGTGGTTACGTTCGGCGAGGACCCCGATGGCCTGTTCCACGATTACGCGGGAGGCCAGCGCGTGTTCCAGCTGGACGACGGACAGCCGGAGCTGCTCGACCTCGCTCAGGTCACGATCGGGGCGGCGGGGCCGGCCGGGCGGGGCGAGATCCTCGGCCAGCAGATCGGCGAGCACCATTGCCGAGAGGAGGTCGCCGACCGGCCGGATCTCGGCTCCGGGACCCTCCACGACCCACCCGGCGGGAGTACGTCGAAGGCGCATGTCCGAGGGGCTCCGGCGGGGGCCGGTTCCCGCCCCGGTCCCGCCCGCCGCGGACGGCGGCCCGGCCCGGCCCGGCGGCCCGGGCCGGACC
>NZ_CDWRCL010000120.1:8933-11752 GCF_977927575.1 Frankia sp. CcCS3 | reverse complement strand
TCACCATCGCCGCGATCAACGAATGGCTGCCCCGATAAACTTCCCAAACAGGACCTAGGGGCACCGCGACGGGTAGGGGATCTCCGGGGCGTGCCGCTCCCACTCGGCCTCGCTCATCACGGCCGTCGGGTCGGTGCAGGCACGTTTGGCGATATGGGCCGGGTCGATGTCCCACAACCGGGCGGTGTTGTCGTCGCCGGAGGTGGCGGCCAGTGTGCCGTCCGGGCTGAACTGGACGCGCCGCACCGTCGCCGTGTGCCCGAGCAGGCCGCCGGCCGGCCGGGGATTACGCGGGTCGGAGATGTCCCACAGCCGGGCGGCCTTCCGCGCGGTCGTGCCCATCAGGTGCAGGTCGACGCGGAAGGCAACGCTACTCACCCAGTCCGATCGGTCGGTAAAGGTGTATAGCATTTTCGGTTCCGTCGGCGTGGCGATGTCCCATAGCCGGGCGGACCGGTCCGCCGAGGTCGATCCGAGAATCCTGCCGTCGGGCCGGAAGGCGAGCCCGAGCACCGCGTTCTCGTGCCCGTTGAGGATCGCGAGCGGCGTGGGCCGGGTCGGGGTCGACACGTCCCAGAGCCGGATGGTCCGGTCGTGGCTGCCGGTCGCGAGCATCCTCCCGTCCGGGCTGAAGGCCACGCTGTTGACCCAGTCGGTGTGTCCCACAAGGGTGGCCGCCAACCGCGGCTGGTGGGGATCGGTGATGTCCCACAACTTGGCGGTGTTGTCGGTGCCGGCGGTAGCCATGGTCTTTCCGCCGACCGCGAAGGCAACGCTGTTGTTGACGTCCCGCAGCACTGCCAGCGACCTGGGCCGCTCGGGCACGGAGATGTCCCAGAGCCGGACAATGTGGTCGTCGGTGGATGTCGACAGCAGCCGCCCGTCCGCGCTGAAGCCGCCCTGCAGGAAGGTACCGCTGTCCCCCGGGATGACCGCGAGCGGTCTGGAGGCCGTGGGGTTGCTGATGTCCCAGAGCCGGACGGTGCTGTCGTCGCTTCCCGTCACCAGCATTCTGCCGTTGAGGCTGAACCGTACACCGATCACCCGGTCGGTGTGGCCGGCCAGCGTACTGATCTCTACCCCGCCGAAGTTCTCAATCAGGCTGCGCTGGGCCTCCTCGGTGGGCTCGACACGGTAGGCCGCCAGCGCAAGTTGGCGGGCCAGCTGCGGTTGTGTCGTGCTGGCCGCCGCCTCGCTCGCCAGCCGGCGCGACACCTCGATGCTCTCGGGGACCGAAGCGGGGTCCTTGTGGATGACGAACATGAGGGTGGCCGTCACCGCTACCGCGACGGCGCAGAGACTGGCCACCAGCGACACCACCGTGCGCCGCTGCCACCGGCCGCGCCGCTGCTGCTTCGGCTCGCCACCCTCGGGGTGACCGCGGCCGGGTGCCGGACGGTCCAGTGGCGACAGGATGTCGTCGCTCGGCGGTGGCATCGCCGGATTGGCGGAACCGACGGAACCCTCGGAGTCAGACGGTGTCCGCGAGGCTCCGGCGTCTATCCGCGCCGGCGGCTTGACCGGCGGATCCGTAACCAGGGTGACGGCGGTCGGGCCAGCTTCGTCTCGCACCGCCGCGTCGACGTTGGAGTCGACGTTGGACAGGCCGAGGAGGGACTGGTAGAGATCGCTGGCGGTCGGCCGGTCCGCCGGCTCCTTGGACATCGTTTTTGCCACGATCGAACGGAGTCCATCGGGCAGGCTGTCGATCTTGGGTGCCTCGTGCACCGCCCGATACAGCAGGACCGGGGTCGTCGCCTTACCGAACGGGCCGATCCCGGTGCCCGCGAACGTCACCACTCCGCCCCAGGCGAAGATGTCCGCGGCCGCCGTGACCAGCTCGCCGCGCGCCTGTTCGGGAGCCATGAAAGCGGGAGTGCCGATCAGGCCGGTGGAGGTCGTCAGCGAGGTCGTGGAATCCATCGCGCGCGCGATGCCGAAGTCGATGACCCGCGGACCGAGTCGCGATAGCAGGACGTTCGACGGCTTCAGGTCACGATGGATCATTCCCGCGGCGTGGATGGCGGTGAGCGCCGCCGCGACCGAGATGGCGAGGCGTTCGAGGTCGGCCTCGGCCATGGGACCGTTGGCGGCGATCGCGTCCGCGAGCGTGGGACCGTCGATGAACTCCGTCACCAGATATGGGCGATCGGCCTCGACGTCGACCTCGAGCACCTCCGCGGTGCAGAACCGGGCGACCCGCTGGGCGACTTCGGCCTCACGGCGGAACCTGGCCAGGAACTCGGGCTGCCGCGCGAGGTCGGTACGGACGACCTTGACGGCCACGGGCCGCCCGTCCCGGCTCCTGCCGAGGTAGACGATTCCCATCCCGCCTTGGCCCAGCCTCGCCACGAGCTGGTACGTCCCGACGGTGACGGGGTCACTGTCGAGCAGCGGTGTCGCGCGGGAGTTTGCCACGTCCCACGGAACTGACCCGTCAGGCGTCGTCACGGCAACCGTCGCCGCGCGGTGTGCGAACCCACGGCCGCCCCCTCCCGTCGGAACCTGACCTCCACGCGCACTCATTGCGCACCGCGGCGCCGCACGCATGAGTGCCTACCGTCTCCGTTAGCAGCCCTGAATTCTGGCAACCGGCTCACGACGGAATTTGTGCCTGGATTCTAGAGGTGCCTGAAGGCGCGTTCACGGCGCGGCCCACCCCGAGAGCCCGACGTAGCGCATCGTAATTGCGTGGCAACTTCCCGTTGATGGTATCGGTCGCGGCGGCCCTGGCGATGCCGGGGCCACCGGGTCGCAACGGCCCACATGGGCTACCATCAGCATTGATCAAAGGGTACCGGGGCTATCCCTCGTAGGGG
>NZ_CDWRCL010000120.1:0-8519 GCF_977927575.1 Frankia sp. CcCS3 | reverse complement strand
CCGTAACGGTCGCTCGCAACGGTCCCCATAAGACCCCATTGACTACCATCAACCTTGATCAAAAGGTACCGGGGGGACCGTGGAGGTCGATCTTGGCGAGGAGTTCCTTGCCGCCGAGCTGGGCGAACAAAGGGGAGACTCTTCCGTCGCGGCCTCGGTGATGCCCCCCAGGGAATATGCCGCGGATCGGATTGCGCCAAGGAGCGGTGCCGTCGACGGAACACCGATCCCAAGAGCGTCGGTCCAAAGAACGTCGATCCCAGGACCTCGGAGCGAGTCGCTGCCGAGCCCGCCGTCGGACCGACTGGTGTACGCCTACCTCGGCCGACAGCGTCGCTGGGTACTACTGTGCATGACCGCGTCATTCACCCTTGCCTCGTTCAGCCTGTTCAAGTTCACGCTGCTGGCGTCGGCGTTGTGGGTGTTTCTCCTGCTACTCGGGCTCAACGCGGTTTGTTCGGCCTTCACGATTGTGGCCACCCAGCACCGGCGGCGCGTAACCAGACAGAGCCATGAGAGCCTGGTCCGCGACTGGCGGTCGATCTACTACCCCAGCGTCGACATCTTTCTTCCCAGTGCGGGCGAACCCCTCCCGGTGTTGCTCAACACCTATTCACACATCGCCCGGGTCAGGTGGCCGGGGCAGCTACGAACGTACGTCCTCGACGACAGCGGCCGCCCGGAGATCGCCGCCGCGGCCGCCGCCCACGGCTTCAGCTACCTGAGCCGGCCGGACCGCGGCCGGATGAAGAAGGCCGGTAACATCCAGTTCGGGCTCGAGCACTCGCCCGGCGACTACATCGCCATCTTCGACGCCGACTTCTGCCCGCGGCCGGACTACCTCTTTCACCTGGCACCGTACCTCGACGACCCGGACGTCGGTATCGTGCAGAGCCCGCAGCACTTCGACACGAAACGGTCGATGGGCTGGCTGCAGCGGACCGCCGGCGCCACCCAGGAGCTCTTCTACCGCTGGGTGCAGCCGTCCCGCGACGCCGTCGGCGTCCCGATCTGCGTCGGAACCAATGCGATCTACCGGCGCGGCAGCCTGCGGAAGGCGGGCGGCTTCGCCCAGATAGAACACAGCGAGGACGTCTTCACCGGTGTCAAGCTGCTGGCGGCGGGCTACACCACCCGCTATGTACCGGTGGTGCTGGCGACCGGCCTGTGCCCGGCTGACCTGGCCGGTTTCATCAACCAACAGTACCGCTGGTGCAGCGGTTCCATGGCCCTGCTGCGGACCCGTCAGCTACGCCACATCAAGCTCGACTGGAAACAGCGGGCCTGCTTCTGGAGCGGGTTCCTCTACTATATTTCCACTGCGATCAACGTCTTTACCATTAACATGCCTGGCCTGTTGATGGTGTACGTCTACCCGGAGCTGGTGCGGCCCTATAACTTTCTGCCGTTCCTGGCCGCAGCCTGGGTGTTGCTGGTCCTGCTCCCGGCTACCAGCCGCGGTCGATGGCGTTTCGAAGTGCTGCGGGTACAACTTGTGTACAGCTTCTGCCACGCTGTCGCGATCCTGCACATGGTGCGTGGTCGCACGGCATCCTGGGTGGCGACCGGCTCCGTGCGCAAAGGGGGGAACCCGCTGGTCCGCAGCGTGGCTCGGACCGCCTTCTACTGGCTGCTGTTGACGACGTGCGCGACATGGATCGGCATCGCTCTCGACGTCTGGCGGTTCGGCTGGGAAAACTTTTGGCTCATGATTCTGTTCCAGCTCGGCCACAGCTATCTGAGCATCCCGCTCCTGTTCGAGCTTAGCCGCCTGCTCGTGGGGCGCGGCGACCGGCCGGCACGCAGCAGGCACCGCGCCAGGCAGTCTCAGCCCGACTCCGTGGTCCGGGCATGGACCGGCGGTCCGCAGGCCTACAGCGCGCCGGCCCACAACGCGCCGGCCAACAGCGCACCGGTCTCGCCCTCGCACGGCGCTCCACCCGCCAGCGCGGCCCTGCGCCAGGGGTGAAGCGACGTGGAACGTCACGACGACGACCTGGACTTCCCGGCCTCCGAGCACCTGCGCTGGCCCGACGGGCTGGCGATCACCGTCGGCCTGGCGGTCATCGCGTTGCTGGCCACCGGCTGGGTCGACCCGACCGTGCTATGGCACTGATCAGGCCAGACGGGCCATGAGAGCGGTCGGCATGAGGACCATGAGGACGACGGACGGCGCGGTCACGGACGGCACGGTCACCGTGCCGCTGCGGCGACCCCACCCGGGTCTGGTGCGGATCGAGGAACGGCTCGGTTTCCGCCCCGACATCGAAGGGCTACGCGCCCTGGCTGTGCTGCCCGTGCTGTGTTACCACGGTCAGGTCCCCCACGCCGCTGGCGGCTTCATCGGGGTCGACGTGTTCTTCGTTGTCTCGGGGTTCCTCATCACCAGCCTGCTCGTGCGGGAGGCCGAGGTCACCGGTCGGATAAGCCTGGCGGGGTTCTACGCGCGCCGGGCCAGGCGCATCCTGCCGGCGGCCTGCGTCGTCCTGGTGTTCGTCACCGTGGCGAGCTGGCTGACGATGCCGCCGCTGCGCCAGGCGGAGACGGTGCACGACGTCGCGGCGGCCTCGGTCTACCTGGTCAACTGGCGGTTCATCTCGAACCAGACCGACTACCTCGCCAGCGGTCGGGACCCCAGTCCGGTGCTGCACTTCTGGTCGCTCAGCGTGGAGGAGCAGTTCTACCTCGTCTGGCCGCTGCTCCTGCTGCTCGTCGTGCTGTTCGCCCGGCGCGCCACGATGTCGCTGGCCGCCGTCGCGGTCCCGGTCACGCTCGGGCTCGTCGCCCTGTCGTTGGCGCTGTCGCTGCACTGGACCCTGGTGGAGACGCCGGTCGCCTACCTGGGCTCGCCGGCCCGGGCGTGGCAGTTCGGCGTCGGTGCGCTGCTCGCCTTCGCCGCGCCGGCGCTCGCCAGACTCGACCGCGGCCGCACCGTCACCGGGGTGAGGATCGTGCTCGGCTGGGCGGGGTGCGTGGCGGTGGTGGCCGCCGTCGTCAGTTACGACAGCGTGACGGTCTACCCGGGCACGGCGGCCTTGTTGCCCACCTTCGGCGCGGCAGCGGTCATCGCGGCGGGTACCGGCGTCCACCCGGGACACCGCAGCCTCCGGGCGGGTGCGGGCCGGTTGTTGGGGACCAGGGTGCTGACCGTCATCGGAAGCCGGTCGTACAGCCTGTACCTGTGGCACTGGGCCGTGCTCGTCCTGGTCGAGGCGCGGGTGGGAGACCTGAGCTGGCAGGCGCGCACGGCAGCGGTCGCGGCCTGCGCCGTGCCGGCCGAGCTGTCGGTGCGGCTGGTCGAGCGTCCGGTGCGGCTCTCGGCGGTCGCGGCGTCGGGCTGGCGTCGTGGCCTCGCCATCGCCGTCACCGCGACGTTGCTGCCGGCCGCCACCGGCATGCTGGTCGGCACCGATGCGCTGCAGCGGATGCGGGGCGGTGGCCGGGACGCGGTGGCGGTGCTGCCGCACCTGCCCGCGGCCACGGTGGTGCGTGACCCGTTCGACCAACCCGGCGGCCTGTTGAGCGGCCCGGTGACGCCCGCGCCTTGGTCCGCGTACGACGACCTGCCGCGGCTTCCGGACGGCTGCATGGTAAGTCCCCGCCAGACCACGAGCCCGCCCTGCCAGCTGAACACCGACGGCGCCACCGGCCGGGTGGTCCTGTTGGGGGACTCGCACGCCGCCCAGTGGTTCGGGGCGGTCTACCACATGGCCCGCGGCAGCGACTGGTCGGTGGAGGTGCTGACCAAGGTCGGCTGCCCGTTACCCGCTATCTCGGTCCGCAGCGAGCAGCTCGGCCGGGAGTTCACCGAGTGCGACACCTGGCGAGAGAACACGTTTCGCCGGCTCGCCGCGGAACCAAAGCCGGACGTGATCTTCCTGAGTACGTACAACCGGTACACCGGCGACGAAGAAAAGGTTGTGGCGGGATGGCGGAACACGATCGCACGGCTCGCGTCCCTGGGTGCTCCGCTGGTCTACATCGTCGACACCCCGAATCCACCGGAAGACATTCCAGCGTGTATTTCCGGCGCAATCGACAACTGGCGGTCGTGCTCGTTCCCGCGGGATTCCGGACTGCCCCGCGACCCGCTGCTGCAGGCGGTCGTCGAGGGCCGCGAACCAGCGGTCAGCGCGGTCGACCTGAACGTCATCCTGTGCCCGGGGACCGGACCCTGCCCGGCCGTACGGGGCAGCGTGCTGCTGTACCGCGACGACTCCCACATCACGAACACGGCAGCGGTCATGCTCGGGCCGGCGCTCGAACACGCGCTGGTCACCAAGGTACAGCTACCGTCGCGGGGACCTCTGCTCCAGTCAAGCCAGACCGCGGGCACATCGCGTTCCTGACTTCGGTCCCGGTGGAATCCGGGCGTCGGGTAGCCTCGCCAACGAGGTGCGCCAAGGCCGTATTTCAGGACGCCTGTACACTTTTCAGTCATTGTTTGGATTTCGGTCATTGTTCGGCGGACGTACCAGCCAGACGGCCGAGGTACCTGGTGGGGAGGCGCTGATGCGACGGCGGTCTGCCGTCTGCCTGATGGTGGCGGCGAGCGTACTGGTTTTCGCCTGCAGCTCCCCCGGCGACGGCCCGTCGCGGGAACCTGTGCCCCCGAGCGGCGCCACCGGCGGCGCCGCTCGCGGCGCCGAGCCGTCGCGGGCGACCGTCGAAACCGTGTTCAGGACCCGTCCGCAGTTCGGCGTCACGGTGCCCGGCATCAGCCAGGCGTCGCTGGGCGAGGTTGCGCGCACGACGGGCTGCCTGCCGGCGATGGCCCAGTTCTTCGTCTCCGTGGCCCACGGCCTGGACCCAACGGTGCTCGGCGCGGTGCCGGTGACACCGATCGTGACGGTCGAGCCGTGGAACCCGGACAAGGGGGTCAACCAGAGCGACTTCACGCTCGACAAGACCATCGAGGGCCGGTGGGATGACCACTACCGGGCCATCGCGATGGTAGTGAAGAAGTACGGACGCCCCGTCCTGATCCGGTTCGCCCACGAGATGAACGGCTACTGGTACCCGTGGGCGTCGGTTGGCTCGAACACACCGGCGCTGTTCGTGGCGGCATGGCAGCACGTGGTCGGCCTCTTCCGAGACGCCGGCGTCTCGAATGCGCTGTGGGTGTGGTCGCCGAACGTGCTCCGCGGGACGTCGGGAACGCCGCTGGCCGAGTACTACCCCGGCGACAAGTGGGTCGACCTGATGGGTCTGACAGGGTACGGCGTGCAGGAGAGCTCCGCCGCGCAGACGTACGACCCGTCCATGGCCCAACTGGCCGCGCTATCGGCCAAGCCGGTCCTGCTGACCGAGGTGGGCGCCCAGCGGGACCAGTACAAGACCAGCTGGATCGCCTCGTTCGGCAGCTGGCTGCAGAGCCACCCCCAGGTGCTGGGGTTCGTCTGGACGGCGATGAACATCAAGGACGGCGTGAAGGGTGACTGGCGGTACGACGACTCGGAGGCCGACCTCGCCGCCTTCCGGGCGAGCCTGCTCGCCGGGAGAGTCGCCTGCTGACCACCGCGAGGAGCGTTCCGGAGTCGGCTGGCCAGCCGGGTCCAGCGGTCCGTGAGGTGAGCCCCGTTTCCCGGACACCTGGTTGTGGAGGGCCGGCTCAAGGACGTGATCAATCGCGCTGGAGACAAGGTCTCCGCGGAGGAGGTCGAAGACCACCTGCGCGCCCACCCTGGTGTCGCGGGCGTCGCCATCGTGCCCGTCGCCGACGCCGCGCTGGGGGAACGCTCCTGCGCCTGCATCATCGCATCCGGTCAACCGCCGCGGCTGAGCGAGCTCACGGCCTTCCTGCGCGACCGGGAACTCGCCGCGTACAAGCTGCCCGACCAGCTCCAGGTCGTCGACGTGTTCCCGCTGACCCCGGCCGAGAAGATCAACAAACGTGCTCTCGCCACGCTGATTCCCGATGCGACAACCGTTGCCAGTACCGATAGCGATTGTTGAGATACACACAGGCACGACCCATGAATAAATGCTAATGTGTGCATGTGGCTGATGCGATCTCGCCGGACGCCCTGGAGGCGGCCAGCGGGCTGCTGCGCGCGTTGGCCGCCCCGGTGCGGCTCGCCATGATCGCCGAGCTGGCGGACGGTCCGCGCTGCGTCCACGAGATCGTCGCCGCGGTCGGGGTCAGTCAGCCGCTGGTCTCCCAGCACCTTCGGGTCCTGCGGGGAGCGGGCCTGGTGGCATCGGCGCGCCGAGGACGCGAGATTGCCTACCGGCTGACCGACGACCACGTCGCGCACATCGTGCGCGACGCCCTCACCCACGTACAGGAGGAAACCCCATGACCACGACCACCCACCTGCCCCACCACACCGCCGAGGAGCACGCCCACGCCGAGGGCTGCGGGCACGTGGCGGTCCCGCACGCCGACCACGTCGACTACGTCCACGACGGGCATCTGCACCGCATGCACGAGGACCACGCCGACGACTGCGACCCCGCCGGCCACAGCGAGCACGCCGAGCATGCGCACCACCATGCGGCGGGATGTGGGCACGTCGCCGTTCCGCACCACGACCACGTCGACTACGTCCACGACGGCCACCGACACGCCGCCCACGACGGTCACTGGGACGAACACTGAGGTCACTGAGACAAACACTGAGCAGATCCCGGTCCCTCGACGCCTCTGGCAGGGTGGCGCTCATGACGACAGTCAGGCGCTGCGCCCGGCGGAGGGACCGGGCTACTCCGGGTAGTCGGCTGGGACGGCGGCTGACGCCGCCCCAAGCCTTCTAGATCATTAACAGCATATGATCAACCTCGGCGAAAGACGGAGGCCGAAGCCTCCGTCACGAGGCCATCCCCCTCGGTAGCCCCTACCTGCTGCTACTCCGCGACGCCCCGGACCGGCGACCTTCCGCACGCCCCTTGACCGTCACCAACGTTGTTAGCTAGCGTCGGCTAACGGCGTTAGCAACCACTGGCGATGGCCCGGGACCGAAAGATATCGATCATGTCGGACAGCTCGACCGACCGAGCGGCGAGGGCACAACGCCCCCGCCTGTCGCGGTCGGCCCGACCCTCGTGGCGGTCCCGCCCCCACCTCGCCCCCACAACATACGGGTACTCAAGATCATCATTGCCGGCCAACCGTTCCAGCACCCGACCAGACCCACCGGCGACAACCAGGTCGAAAGACCGAAGGAGCGGATATGACATCGAATCTATTCTACCGCGGGCCCGGCATCGCCGAGCTTCACGAAGAATACGCCAAGAAGCGCGTGCTCGACGAAAAGGCGCCGGTGAAGGCCACGGCGGAGATCTCCGTGGCCGCGCCGACCGAGAAGGTATGGCGGCTGATCAGCGAGATAGACCGGTGGCCGGCGTGGAGC
This sequence comes from Frankia sp. CcCS3, assembly GCF_977927575.1. Lineage (NCBI taxonomy): Bacteria > Bacillati > Actinomycetota > Actinomycetes > Frankiales > Frankiaceae > Frankia > Frankia sp. CcCS3. Next base: position 1,167 of record NZ_CDWRCL010000120.1, on the reverse strand, counting down.
CCCGCCGTCCGGGACGTGCAGGTTCACGGCGGGGTGGCCGTCGATACGTCCTTCATCTGGGTCAACGGGAAGTCACGGGTCCGCTCGACCCTGGCGGTCGTCGATCCACTCCACGAGATCACCTGGAGTGGGGTCTCCGCCGGCATCAAGGCTGTTCACCGCAACGTTCTCGAACGGACACCGGACGGTACGGTGCGGGCCACGATCATGGAATCGATGTCTATGCCCTTCCTCGGCCTCATCTTCAGCAGCACGAAACTCCGCAGCGGGCTGAATGACTGGCTCACGGCGCTTAGGAAGGCCGCCGAAAAGGCGTGACCTTCACCGCGCCTGGGTTCGGCTGTCGATGCGGTGACCACCGGCCGTCGCGGCGATCGCTGTGACCGCGAACACCACTGCCCAGACGCGATGCCCAGCCAGCGCCGTGGCGATCGCGGTCAGACAGAACAGGAGGATCTTCACCATCAGCAGCGCCGGCCCGCGAAGCCGACGTCGTGACGCGGGGGCGAGCCACACCCCCCAGCCGACGGCCGCCATCAGCGGCAGCAGGACCGCCAAGGCAACACCGACGACGGCTGACGAGGCGAGATCGAGTCCGGCACCCGCCAAAGTGCCCAGCATCGCGAGTTCGGACAAGAAAGCGAAAAACATGATCGACCCGCCCACCACGCCGCTGCGCGGGGTACCGCCATCTGCGCCAGACGAACCCATGAGAGGGAACATAGCGGGCCTTCCCGGGGAGTGAATTGCGATTCTGGGAACTACTGCCGCATCAGGCACCGTTTGCCCGCTTGACAACCTGACGTAGACGTCGGCCGTCGGCGTGCTTACTCCGCCAGATGAGGTGGCAGCGAATCATGCTGGCCTGGACGCGGTGGTCGCGGTGTTACTCGCCGCCGCCCACTCCCCGACCCGGGCGGCCTTCACCAACAGCCTACCCTGCATCAAACGACCAGCCCGGCAAACACGGGACCCGGCCGGCGCGTCCCCCGTAACAGGAAAAACCTGGGCCGATGCGGCGCTACCTGCCTCAGACGGCCGGCAACCTTCTGCGATCTCCACCACTCTAAGGGGACGTAATGAAGTAACAAATACGTGATCGAGAGCATCATCGCAGGTCACAGGCCTGTGGAGGGTTCGAAACGCGCAAGTTATTTCATTTCGACT
>NZ_CDWRCL010000119.1:5961-12190 GCF_977927575.1 Frankia sp. CcCS3 | reverse complement strand
TCAGATGTTTTGTCGCGGTATTTTGGTCGGTATTCCGGCGCTGAGATCGGCTTCCGGGCCATACATCGATGTGGATCACGTTCAGGGGCACCGATTGACGATCGAGGGCTCAGCCCACCCCGGGAGCCGAGCTCCACCTTCGGGTCTCCTGTATCGCAGGAGATGATTCCGCGGGGCTGGTGCACGGCGTGTCGTGGTCTGGCAGGTGGCCGTGTCGGTCCTGACGGGTGGACCGCAGCCGCGCGGCTATAGCGTCAACGCTATGACCTGGGGTACCGTCGAGCTGGAACCGGAAGTTCGGGACTGGCTGGAACGGCTGCCGACCGCGCATTTCGCGACGGCCGCTTTCTACGTGGATCTGCTCGCCGAGCAGGGTCCGTTGCTGGGTGAGCCGTACACGCGGCAGCTCGACGGCAAGCTGCGGGAGCTGCGGTTTCATCTGGAGGGCCGGGCGATCCGGGTGACCTACTGGATCGCGCCGGGTCGGAGGGTGGTGCTTCTGACGGTGTTTGCCAAGTTGCGGATGAGGGAGGTCGCCGAGGGATCCAGGGCGAGGCGCGCTGGCGCGCTGCCTGACAGGGTCGCACACGGCGGGTGAGAATGAGGGGGATGACGGCGATGGCTGAGCGGGCGGACTGGGTGGGGCTGAGGGAACGCCGGATGGGCGAGCCGGGCGCGCGCGAGGCCTACCAGGCGGCCAGGCTGGCCTTTGAGCTGGGTAGGTCGGTGCGGGAGCTGCGCCAGCGGCGTGCCTGGAGTCAGGTCGAACTGGCCCGCGCGGCGGGCATGACGCAGTCGGCGGTGGCGCGGTTCGAGGCCGGTGGCACCGTACCGACACTGCCTGTGCTGGAACGGCTCGCCGAGGCTCTCGACGCCGACCTCGACGTCCGCGTCATCCCTCGTTCAGTGGCGTAGCGGGCGTCCGGACCCACCAGAGGTTCGGAACATGCGTTTGACTCGATAGATGATGTTGTCTGCCCGCTGTGGGGTTCGAGTCATGGCTGGGGCGACCTGTTAGCCGAACTAGTGGAGCGTGATTCCACTTCATTTATTGCCGGTATTTTCCTAGAATCTCGACTTTCGTAGTTATGCGGCGTCGGTCTCCCAGGCCAGCCGGAGGGTGTGGATTTCTGCTGGTGTCGGCTGCTCGGGGTGTGTGGCCTGATATTTGGCGGCGATGAGGACGCGGCGGAGCTTGGCGAGGATGTCAGCGGTGGAGGGGCGGGTCTTGGTGGTGTACCAGGGTGCGCGGTCGCGGTGGTCGGTGGCGTCGTCGGGGTGGTGGCCGGCGGTGGCGTACCAGCAGGTCGCGAGGGTTTGGCAGGCCAGTCCGAACGGCACGGTGCGTTCGACGGCGTGGGCTTTCCGGTTGCGGGCCTGGCCGACGCCGATGAGCTGTTTGGCGTCTTCGATGGCGACTTCGATCGACCAGCGGGCGGCGTAGCGGGTGACGAGGTCGGCGGGTCTGGTGAGGGTGTCGGTGGTGACGAGTGCCAGGTCGTGGGTGCCGGCACGGCCGGCGTTGTCGCGGACGAGGATCACGGTGACCGGGCGGGTGCCGAAGACGCCGTACCAGAGGCAGCGCACGGCGGCGACGTGGACGGTGACGGTCTGGCCGTAGCGGACGACCGTGACTGGGACGAACGTCTCGGTGGTGGCGAGCTGGGTCAGCGTGCCGAGCCGGTCGCCTTTCAGGCGGGGCCGGCCGCGTTTCCCGGTCCGCGGCGGGGCGGGGGCGAACAGGGCGGCGTCCTTGCGGAGTCGGGTTGTCCAGGTCGCCGAGCTGGGCAGGGTGCGCAGCTCGTCACCGGCGTAGGCGGCGTCCGCGACGACGTGGATCCGGCGGCCGGGTAGCACAGCGGCGAGCTGTTCGACCGCGCGGGCGGCCAGCCACAGCCGGGACGCCGAGGTGGTGTCCTTGCGGACCAGACGGGCCAGCACTGGTAGGCACACCGGCCGGTCCAGCATCGGCAGGGTCACGACGATCCCGACGATCACCCAGTTGTTCCCAAAGCCGATCTGGCGGGAGTCTCGGGCGGAGCCGTCGTGGAACCAGCCCGCGGCCCACACCTTTTTCCCTGTCCTGGTGAACAGGGTGTCGTCGACCGCGACCAGCACCGGGGCGCTGTGGGCGACGAGCAGTCGCACGACGAGACGGGCGAGTGCCAGACCGAGCTGGTTGGGGTCCCAGCGGGCCGCGGCGAAGAACCGGTGCGCCCGGTCGTGCGGCAAGGTCCGTGACAGCCCGGCCCCCACGAGCATGCCGCGCACCGTCCGCCGGCCGGTCGCGGCCAGCATCCCGACGACGAGGGCGCGGAACACTCGAAACGTCGGTGCGGTGAAACACGGTCGGAAACCCTCCAGCAGCGTCGCTAGAGAGACGGGTATCGTGACATCCGGGAGCATCGGCGTCCAGCTTTCGAGCCGGTTATAGGAAGCGCCGATGCTCCCGCCAGCAGGCTCCCGAGCTGCTCGTTTCCCCGCACGCCACACCGGGCCGTGCCACCCCCAGAAACATGCCACCCAGCTCAACGGGCGTAATCAGTTGACTTCTTCTCTCGCGGCGAGCGATCAAGGAAAAGTGCGAAAGTCGAGCGTTTCCTCATATGCCTGACAATGCACGGCTCGGCCCCGTCGGCGCGAGGCCGCAGGCACCGCGTTTCACGAGTGCTGCCATCCCCCAGGCCGGGTGCGAACACCACCCAGAAACCGCCGCCGCGCCGGCGAACTGGCCCGGCTGCGGGCACCCTCCACCCGATCGGTCACGACCCGGCGGTGGGCAGTACGGCGTGCATCAGGCGATGGACCTCCACCCGGTCCGGGCCGGTGAGCAGGGCCGGGTCCTCGCCGGGCAGCAACGACGTCGACATGACCCGCCCGGTGGCCGCATCCAGCGCCTCGACGGTCTCGGCCAGCAGGTACATCACGGTGGCGCCGTCGTCCGCCCGGCCCACCAGCGTCGCGACGATGCCGGGCAGATCGCGAACGGCCGGCCAGATCCGCTCGGTGCCCGCCCGGTCGAAGGCCGCGGTCCACCGCGGGGTACGCGGCCCGTCGAAGCTGGCCTGCCGCAGGTAAAGGGCCGGACCGGTGGCGGCGCCGGCGAAGTGTCCGGTCACCGTGTAACGGCGCACGGCGCCCAGCCGGACGCTGCCGCCGGCATCGACCGGGGGAGCCGCGGGGCCGGCCGACGCGGATCCGGCGTCGTGCCAGAGCGTGATCAACCCGTCCGGCGCGCCGTCGTCCCCGCTCGTCGACATGGCCCGGCTGACGAGGACGCCAGCGTCGTCGTGGACGGCTGACAGGACGTCGTCCACCCACGCAGTGCTGGGCGGGTCGGGAATGCCGAAGATCGGTTGGATGATGAGGTCCATCGGGCGCCTCCTGCGTCGGTCGAGTTCCGATGATCGTGGTCGACGATCCCGCGCCGGCCGGCCCCGTCCCTCATTACCAGTACCGAACTTCGGCACGGAACCGGCTACCTACGTGGCCGGGGTTGCCCCATCCTTGGTGGGGTGCGCGGTGATGACCGCCCGTTCGTCGGGCGGCAGGAGGAGTTGACGCTGCTGCGTTCGCGGGCGCGGACGGCGGCGGCGGGTCGAGGCGGGGTCCTGCTGGTCACCGGCCCGGCGGGGATCGGCAAGACCCGGCTGGTGGAGGAGTCGCTGCGGGCGGACGCGAGGTCCTCGGCGGTGCCGGTCGGCCGCGGCTACAGCCTCGCCGACCGTTCCGCTCCGCCACTGTGGCCCTGGCAGCAGGCGCTACGCGCCCTCGCCCGCCGCGGCGGGCGGCCGGCGGGGATCGCCGGGGCCATCGATCTGTTCGCGGGGGCGGTGAGCGGCGACGTACCTGGTGGCGCACCTGGTGACGCGGCGAGCGCGGCCGCCGTGCGGTTCGCCGCGCTGGCCGCGGCCGCCGATGCGGTGCTGACGGCCGTCACCGAACCACTGGTGATCGTGCTGGAGGACCTGCACTGGGCCGACACGAACACCGTCGAGCTGGTGCGGCAGGTAGCCGGCGGGATCGTCGACAGCCACCTGCTGCTGATCGCGACGATGCGCGCCGAGGCCGGCGACGTCATGCGTGAGCTGTCCCGGCTGGACAGCGTCCACGCCGTGCCGTTGCGACCGCTGACGGCAGCCGCTGTCCGGGACTACCTCACCGCGCTCGACCCGGCGGCCTCCACCGCCGCCCGCGCGGAGCAGGTGGCGCGGCGCAGCGGCGGGCTGCCGTCGCGCTGCAGGTGCGATCGTCCACCGTCCCCGGGCTCGCGGCCGAGGTCGCCGGTCACTGGCGCCGCGCCGGCGGCCACGAGCACGCACATCGCTGCGCAGCCCGGTGGGCCAGGCAGGCCGCCGTCGAGGCAGTCCAGGCCTTGGCCTACGACGAGGCGGCCACGCACCTGCTCACCGCGGTAGCGGCGCTCCGGCAGGCTGGCACCGGTGAGGCGGAACTCGCGCAGACGACCTTGGAGCTGGCGCGCGCCTACTACCTGGCCGGAGCGCTGACCGAATCGCTCCGGCAATGCGAACAAACCGCTGCGGCAGCGCAGCGGGCAGGCAGGGACGACCTGGTGGCCGCAGCGGCGCTGGTGGTGCGTTGGGTGACCTTCCCGCAAGCCATCGAGGCGATCTCCCGGCTGTGCCGGACGGCGCTCGCCGCACCGCAGCCGCCCGCATTGCGGGCACAGGTGCTGTCACAACTCGCCACGATCCTGGGCGAGGTCGGATCCACGGAGGCGGCCCACCGGTATGTCGACGAGGCGATGGAGCTCGCGCAGGCGAGCGGCGACGCCCAGGCGTTGCTGGATGCCGCCCGCGCCCGGGAGATGTTGCTGGCCGGTCCGGACGACGTGGAGGAACGGCTGCGGCTGGCCGCGACCGCCGTCGAGCAAGCCGATCGGCTTAGCCAGCCGCTGGCCGCCGTACTCGGGCAGCAGTGGCGGATCAGGGCCGCCTACCAGCTCGGTCGCCTCGACGTCGTGGACGAGGCGATGGCCGCCGTCGCGATGCTGGCTGACCGCAGCGGCCTTCCGCTGGCGAGCTGGCATCGGTTGCGCGGCGTGGCGGCCCGAGCTGCGCTGGAAGGCGGGTGCGCCGCCGCGCGGTCGGCCAACATCGAGGCCCAGCGGCTAGGCTCGCGGGCCGGAGACGCGCAGGCGATCGGGCTGAGCTACGCCTTCGCCGCCCACCTGGCCATGCTGCGAGGGGACGCCGCCGAACTCCCGGACGACTTCTGGCCGATGCTGGAAGCAGTCCCGCCGTCGCCGCTGATCACGGTGTTCCGCGCCAACACTCGCCAACTCGAGGGCCGCCGCGAGGAAGCGAAGGCATACTACGAGCAGCTGCGCCAGATGCTCGACGGCCCGGTCGTCGATCTCCGCTGGGGCGGGATACTGATGCTGCTGATCGACCTGGTCGAGGCATTCGGCGACGCTGCGGCAGCGGAGGTTCTCGCCAACCACCTGAAGCCCTACGCCGCGTACTCAGGGGCGGTCGGAACACCGACGGTCTTCTTCGTTGGCTATATGCAGGGCCACTATGGGCGCGCGCCCCCACATCGTGCTCAACCGGCTGGCCCTCGCCGACGTGCTGCGCCGCCTCGACGACCCTGACGCCGCCGTGACCCTCGCAGGCGCGGCCGCGGCCGCGGCCGCGGCCGAGGCTCGCCGGCTGGACATGCCCGGGCCGCTGGCCCGCGCTGACCGGCTGCTCGCCGACTTGGCGGCCGCCCGCCGAGAGACCGACCCGCTCACCCCCCGCGAGCACGAGGTGGCCGCGCTCGTCGTCCAGGCCATGTCCAACCGGGAGATCGCGGCGCGGCTGGTGCTCAGCGAGCGCACCATCGAAAGCCATGTCCGCTCGATCCTCGCCAAACTCGGCTGCACCAACCGGACCGAGTTGGTCGCACGCTGGCGGCCCTGAACACCGGTCCCGCGAAAAGAAAGGCCATGAAGACCGTCCAGCCGAGCCGGCACCCTTCAGCGGTGGACCCCACTGGAAGGTGCCATTGGAAGAAATATTTGATCTTGGTCGAGGCTCCTGAAATCACCGTCCGCCCGATCGCGACAGGGCTGCTTCCGGCAAGTAGGCGTTCTACCGCGTTTACGCTCGCCGCTGCTTTCTCGGTAGGTGAGAAGGTGAGAAAGTGAGAAAGTGAGAAAGAGGTCATTCCTTGGTGTAGACGATTTCGTCCCGGACGGCGATCTCGAGCGACTTGGGAGTCGAAT
>NZ_CDWRCL010000119.1:0-5538 GCF_977927575.1 Frankia sp. CcCS3 | reverse complement strand
TATTTGTTACTTCATTACGTCCCCTTGATGCCGTCCAGTGACTTGAGGCCGCCCGTGGAATCTCGGGTCGCTCTCACTTGGACCGGCAGTCGATCACTCGCATGAGGCAGCTCGAAGGCGAACATCTGCTCGTCACCGAAGGCATCCTGCATAAGGCGCCGAAAGGTCAATTTGAGCGGCACGCCGTCGACGACTACACGATCGGGCTTCCAGAGAGATACGTGGATTTCAACGGCGCGTGGTTCTTCGTCGACAAAGATGCGCATGACACAAATTTTCCCGGAAGGGGACCGCCACATAAGTTCTGCCCGAATGTCACCTTGAGCCCTGCCGGTACCGGATCCCCGCTCGGCGACTCCGTGGGAGGGGGCCCGGCGTGCCTCGTCCGCCGGCTGGGGGCGCGGCGTGCGGGCAGCGCCGTCGAGATGTGTCGTCGCGGCAGGGCCGGGCGGGACTGGCCGGCGGGCCGCGGGCAGGTGTTTCCGGGCGCCGCCGGGCAGCGTCTGGGGCCGCTCGAGCGCGTCCGCCTCGTCCGGGACCGCCCTCTGATCTGGCGCGACCGCCAGCTGCGGGGCACTCGCGGCCGGTCCGGGCGGCGGCTCGACCGCCTGCACGGGGGGGGGAAAAAACGGGGGCACCGCGACGGCCGGAGCGATTGCCCCCGTTTCGGGGTCGAGGGACCGCAGCCGCGCGGTCGCCGCATCCGACACCGCTCTGCTGTCGTCGTTGGCGAGACGTACAAACTCGGCGCGGACCTTCCCACGCACCAGCTCGTTCCCGACCCGGTGCAGACGGTCCATTTCGTCGAGAGCGGCGAGGCGGACCGCGGCCAGGGGGCTGTCCACCGAATGCCGCAGGTAGGGAGGCAGCGTCCAGTTGACGTTCCTGGCGACGACGGTCCGCCCCTGGACGTTGTCCTGCTTCTTCGGCCGCTGCTGCGGCATCTCGGCCACGACCCGGTCGTGGACGTAAAGGTAGAGCTCGTCGACCGTGATGTCGCCGTCGCCGTCGAGGTCGGCACTACCGTCGCGCAGGCCTTCGACGAGGTAGCGGGTGAATACCGACCGCGCCGCCTCCCCGTGCGGCTGGTCGCCTTCGAACGCGTACTGCGTGGAGTCCGTGGCGGTCAGCACCGTACGGCCACGGCCGCGGAAACTCTCGAAGGTGTGCACGGCCGTGTCGGCCTTCGCCAGCCGGCCTGCCGGGTAGGCCCCGCTGTAGCAGCAGTCGAGGATCAGCACCTTCTGCTGCGAAAGGCAGCTCTCCATGGCCTCGTTGACGTCCTCTGCGGATAGGCCGGTAAACCACAGACCGTCCCGGCGGGTGTTCGCCATCGCCAGGTACAGCCGGCCGGCGTCGTCCTTCAACCCGTGGCCGGTGAAATACAACAATGTCAGGTCGTCCCGACGCCGGTCCCGGTAGAACTCCCCGACCGCCTGCTCCACCTGGTGGTGCGGCTCGTTGGCCAGAACCGTGACCTCGAACCCGGCGATCCGCGGATCCCCCAAGACGTCGGCAAGGGCCTCGGCGTCGTGCGCCGGGGCAGTCAACCGCCGCAGCCCGGCATCCTGGTACTCGTAGGTGGCGATCAACAGCGCCAGCCGTCGGCCCATCGCCTACCCCGCCGAATGCCGGCGCACAAAGGCGTCGACCAGCGCCCGCTGCTGTTCCGTCGACGCCTGCTCCACCTCGATGGAGTCACCGTCGATGGTCATCGAGACCCGGTGCGCCCGGCGCTGGCGGGCAAGCCAGTCGCGCACCGTATCGACCAGCGCCGGCAGCACCCCGCCGGAGGTGCCCAACGCGACCACGATCGCCCCCACCGTGACCGGGTCGGCCACCTTCGCGCCCTCCGGGACGCTCCCACCCGCCGCCAGCCCGACCGACTCGACGTCCAGCTCGCCGATCTCCGCGCGCAACCGCCGCGTCAGCCGATCACCCGCCTCGACGTCCAACTCTGGGTCCGGCGCCACGACCACCAGCACGCTCACCGCGCCGGCCGTGACACCCCGCTCACCGACGCTCATCTCGCCCCCGCTTCCCGTCGCATAGCCGCCGAGATCGTAGCGGATCAGGGGTACCCGCCACCATTCCCCAGCCCGGCGCGACGGACAGCGGCGGCCAAAGCCTCGCAAATGTAAAGCGGAATCGAACACGTGTTCCGAACCTCCGGTAGGTGCGGAGGCTCCGACCGGGCCGGTGACCTCTGCAAGCCGTGGTCTTGGGCGGCTGGACGATGGAAACCGTGTGAATCGAGAGGTTCCCACACGGTTCTGCGATGGCCGGGAGGTGAGACTCCTCCCGGCTACTTGCTGGTTCTTTGGTGGCATAGCATGATGGAAGTAACGCACCGCAACAACGAACAACCGACAGCCAGTGAATCTCTGGTGGTGCTCTCAGCTCGAGGACCAGAGGCTGGCCACGGGGACAGCGATGACGCGCTCCGCGAGCTGGAAGATCCGTGGGCCTGTGTGTACGAGGAGCCCGAGTGTGAACCGCGCACCGATCTCCGCCTGAAGCCATTCAAGGTGTCGTGCGTCGGCACGCGAAGGGGCTGCGGACGCTTTGACTTCAACGGCGACGATCTGGCTGTCTCGGGCTTCGAGGAGCAGGTCGATCTCACGGCGGCCGTTGGCGTCGCGCAGGTGGTACATGTCGGCGCCGACTACGCTCAGCGCGCACTCGGCGCGGAACTGTGCGGCGACGAGGGTGTCGATGATGCGTCCGAGTAGGTCGCCGTCGCGGAGCGCGCGGCGGTGGTCGATACGGAGCAACGGGGCAAGGAGGCCGGGGTCGGTGAGGTATCGCTTGGGCAGCCGGACCGCGCGACTCGTGCGGTTGCGCGCCCAGGCGGGGACCCGCTGGGTGATCATGAGGGTGTCGAGGAGGTCGTCGTAGGCTACGGCGGCGTCGCGTCCGATGCCCGCCGAGTCGTAGAGCAGCTTGTGGGTCGGCGAGCCGGCGGTGTTGGCGGCGATCGCCTGGAGATATCTGCGAAGTCGCAGGGGGTCTCGTACGACGCCGAGGGCCGGGGCTTCCCGGGTCGCGAGGTGGTCGACGTAGCCGGTCAGCCAGCGGTCGCGCGCTCGGTCGGCCTCGGTTCGCAGCGCCTCCGGCCAGCCGCTGCTGAGTGCCTCGGTCAGGTAGGTGTGCAGGTCCCAGCCGGTAGGCGGATCCGCGAACGCGTCCGCGTCGGCGTCGAGGATCCGGTCGATGAGCGAGGGTGCGGTCGGGTCGCCGTGGCGTTCCCGACCGACGAGGGGATACATCGTCAGCCGGACGATTCGGCCGGTAGCAGGCCAGCCCGAGGCGGTGAGGTCGGCTTGCGACGATCCGGTGAGCACGAACCTCCCTGGGCGCGGATCGTCATCGACGGCCCGCTTCACCGCGCCGAGCACCTCGGGCACGACCTGCCACTCGTCGATCAGGACAGGCTCCTCGAGCCCGCGCAGCGCCGCGTCGGCGTCGGCCCTGACGACCGCGGCCTGCGCCGGGACGTCCAGCCGCAGGATCGACTGGCAGACACGCCGGGTCGTGGTTGTCTTGCCGCATGCCCGGGGGCCGACGACGAGGACGGCTGGGTGGGAGGCGAGGACATCCTGCAGCTCCACGTCGAGCAGGCGAGGAACGTAGGCGCGCACCAACATCCGATCATGAAAATAATACATTCTTGACCATGGTAATTACACGTAGAACACCGGTAATCTAACACGCACTCGAACCGCGCTTCGACATCCCGCTGGTCGCCAGCATCCCCGCGGTCCGTTCCCCGCACGGCCCGCGGCGACGCCACCCGGGCAAGCTGCGTGCGGGCAAGGCCTACGACCAGCCGGACCTGCGCTGTTTCCTGCGCCGACGCCGTATCGCGGTTCGTATCGCCCGCCGCGGCGTGGAGAGCACCGAACGCCTCGGCCGGCACCGGTGGAAGGTGGAGACACCCCACGTAAGACACGCTCTTACTGTGGCTCACGGGGCCCACCACGTCATCCGTCGGGCGGTCGGCTTCGACCTTCCCGACGGGGCGTCTCGGACGTCGTCGTGGCTGCTGGGAGGTCATCCCGCTCGGTGTCCCAGATGGCGGATAGCGTTGGTCGGCCGAAGCAGGGACGGAACCAGATGGTTATCTCGCTGTCCGCAGTCTCAGCGATCGTCCCGCGTGCTCCCGTGACCATGGGATTGCCGCATGCGGTCAGCAGTCCGGCGACGCTGAGGTGTATGGCGTCCCATGCGTGGGCGACGGCGCGCCAGTCGGGGCTGAGCGCCCAAGGCGTATGAATGCCCCAGGTCAGCCATTCGCCGGGCACGTTGGCGACGGTCGGATGGCGCTCGCATAGGCGCAACCAGTCGCTGGGGCCATGTAGCTCGTAAACGCGCGCGTGGGCGGTAACCGGCACACTCCAGCAACCGATCTGCGGTCCGTGCCGCGACGTGACGCCGACGTCGCAGAGCTGGGTGGCGGGGAGCCTGGGGCCCAGCCTGGTCGAGGTGCGGATGCCGGCGGGCAGGCGGAACCGGGGGGCCTCCCGGGGAGTGGCCCGGGCGGCGAGTTCGTCGAGATCGGGTGGGGTCGCGGGAGAGCCCAGCAGGATCTGGTCCTGGCGGCGTAGCGGCTCCCACCACCACCACGCCGCCGGCGCAGCCGACAGCCGCACGGCGACATCGGCGAGGACCGGAGCGTCGGCAAGCAGGAACTGCCGCACGGACTGCTGTAGGGGATACCACGCCCAGCCGGAGACGGTGCGCAGGGTGACGGCAGTGAGGCGTTCCACGTCCTGCAGCGCGTCGACGTAAGGTTCCAACACGGTCCGTGGCTGAGGGCTGTGCTCGCGCCGGCGGCTGGCCCACCCGGCGGCGTGGGGCGGGCCGATCATGTTCGTCCTCAGTGTTGCAAGGAATACAGGTGGTTCGGGACTTCCGGCGTACGCATCTCGGACGGCGCCCAGCCGCAGGCCGGCGAGCTCCGCGAGCACACCGAGCGCCCGTGGCGCGCCCAGCAGTTGCTGGGCGCGCCACGGGAGGCTGCGGCGCAGGGGCTCACTCATCATGCGGGGACAACCGAAGGGTGATAACCAAGATCGTACATGTGATAGACGGCCAGATATGAGGACTCGCCCGACTCGACGCTAGGCCGGTGGTACGGGACAATCCTCGATGAACTTGGTGTTGTCGACGTAACCCACTTTGATCACTCCCCTGATCGTCACGGCGATCTCAGACTCGCCCTTATACTAGCCGTAGTCCCGGCACGGCCGGTGACAGGGTGCCTCGTAACTATACCTGTTCGGCCGCGAGTCGACACATGGTTCCCCAATCGGATCGAATTCGCAGTACGGAGGAAGCACCGAGTAGGAGAGCTGCGTCTTGATCGAGATGTTCTCGGCCACGTACGGTGCGCCGTTTCCGCTGTTGAAATAGCAGGCGGCGGTGGCGTGGACGCTCGCATCACCGAAGCCACCCGAATAGTGTGGGTCCTGTTCCTGCAGGTCGCAGAAGGCTCCGGCCTCGTCGAAGATAAGCTGCGCATCTGGATCTGGATCT
>NZ_CDWRCL010000118.1:0-11812 GCF_977927575.1 Frankia sp. CcCS3 | reverse complement strand
CGGAAGACAGAGCTAGGCGGAGCCGACCTGCGCGACATCGACCGGGACGACCTCTACCGCCACGTCGGATTCCTGCTGCAGGATGTCGTCCTGCTGCGTCGCTCGATCCGTGACAACATCGCCCTGGCCGTCCCGGATGCGTCCGAGGCGGCGGTACGCGCCGCCGCCCGCGCGGCCGCCGTCGGCGACCGCGTCCTCGCCCTGCCGCGCGGCTACGACTCGGTGGCCGGCGAGGACGCCCACCTCTCCGGCGGGGAGGCGCAGCGGGTCGCGATCGCCCGTACCCTGCTGGCCGGGACACCGATCGTGCTCCTCGACGAGGCCACCGCGTTCGCCGACCCCGACTCCGAGGCCGCGATCCAGGACGCACTGGCCGATCTGGCCGCCGGCCGGACCCTGCTCGTGATTGCGCACCGCCTGTACACGATCACCGAGGCCGACCAGATCCTGGTCCTCGACGACGGGCGCCTGATCGAGCACGGCCGGCACGACGAGCTACTCGCCGCCGACGGGCGCTACGCTCAGCTCTGGCGGGCCCAGCAGGGCGGCCGAGCATGACCGGCCACCTGCGCGGCCTCGTCCCGGCCAGCCAGCACCGGCCGCTGGCGCGGTACCTGGTGGCGGTGGCCGGCTACGCCGTCAGCGAGGGCGTCGCCTTCGGAGTACTCGTCCCGCTGCTGACCGCCCTGATCGACGGCCGTACGGCCACCGCGGTGTGGTGGCTGATCCCGCTCACGGCCGCGGCGGCGACCGGCTGGTTCGCCCACTACTACCTCGGGTCGCGGGCGTTGCGACTGTCCTCGGCCTGGCGGCGCGCCCTGTAGGCGCGCATCGGCGACAAGCTTCTGGCGTTGCCGTTGGGCTGGTTCGACGGGCCGGCGGCCGGGCAGATCCCACAACTAATCATCGGCGACGTCTCGCGGGTGGCCACCACCGTCTTCCTGGCCAAGGCCCTGATCGGCGCGGTCCTGACCCCGCTCACGATCGGGGCGTTCCTGCTCAGCTTCGACTGGCGGATCGGGCTCGCCGCGCTGCTGGCCGTCCCGGTCGTGCTCGCCGCGCTCTCGGTCGGTCGCCGCCTCACCGAACGCACCGAGGCGGCCAACCACGCCGCCACGGCCGAGGCCGGCAGCCGGCTGGTCGAGTTCGCCGGCGCCCAGCCGACGCTGCGGGCCACCGGTCACACCGCCGCTGGCCGGGCCGCGTTGGACGAGGCGCTGGCCGCCCAGCACCGCGCGGCGCGGCGCGAGATCGTCGGCTCCCTGCCGGGCGAATACCTCGGCGAGCTCGGTATCCAGCTGGCCTTCACGGCCCTGTTCCTCGCCGGCCTCGCGCTGACCACCCATCACGGCCTCAGCCCGACCCGGATGACCGCCCTCGTCGTCTTGGGCATCAGCCTGCTCCGCCCGCTCGACGCGCTGGTCGGGCTCAGCGCCGCGTTGCGCTCCGCCCAGGCCTCGGCCCAGCGGGTCGACGAGCTCCTGGCGGTCGAGCCGCTCCCGGAACCCACGACCGGCCGCCGGATCGGCCAGGCCGGGATCGAACTCACCGATGTCCGCTTCGCCTACCCCGCCGGTCCCGAGACGCAGGGCCCCGAGACGCAGGGTCCCGAAGTGCTGAGCGGGCTGACGCTGACGATCCCGGCCGGGCGAACCACCGCACTCGTCGGACCCTCCGGCGGGGGGAAAACCACCGTCACCAAGCTGATCGCCCGCTTCTACGACGTCGGCTCCGGTTCGGTGCGCGTCGGCGGCGTCGACGTCCGCGACCTCACCAGCGCCGAGCTGCTCAACCACATCGCGTTCGTGTTCCAGGACGTCTACCTGCTCGACGGCACCGTCGAGGACAACATCCGCTTCGGTAACCCGGACGCGACCCCGAAGCAGGTCCGCGACGCCGCCTACCGCGCCCGGGTGGACTCCATCGTCGCCCGGCTCCCGGACGGCTGGGCCAGTCGCGTCGGCGAGGGCGGACAGCTGCTGTCCGGCGGCGAACGCCAACGCGTCGCCATCGCCCGCGCGCTGTGTAAGGACGCGCCGATCGTGCTCCTCGACGAAGCCACAGCCTCCCTCGACACCGAGAACGAGACCGCCGTGCACGCCGCCCTGGCCGAGCTCGCCGCCGACCGCACCGTCCTGATCATCGCCCACCGGCTGGACACGATCGTCCGCGCCGACCAGATCGCCGTCCTCGACGGCGGCCGGGTCGTCGAGTGCGGTCGGCACGATGAGCTCCTGGCCCGAGACGGGCGGTACGCCGCATTCTGGCGCGAGCGCGAACGGGGCCGCGGCTGGCGGCTGCGGCGCGACGATCACGAACCCGCCGAGTAGCTGAGCCCGTGAGACGCGCTCGTGTCAGGCTCAGGGCGCAGGCTCAGTGCTCGTGGGAGACCACCTCGACGCGAGGCACGGCCTGCCCGCACGCAGCCGTCGCTGGTTGTGGCCGACGCACAATCCGCTTCCGTGGACAGCGAACTTGAGGTTCCCTGTCCATAGGGAAGGATTGTCATGGGCCGCTGGATTCACCGGTAGCTGGATCCACCGGTAGACAGTGACGTGATCGACGTCGATACCACGCCCGGTGAGCAGTTCCTCGATATCCCGAGAGGACAGGGCCAATCGCAAGTACCGCCGGAATCCTGTGAACTCTGGCACCGGCACCGACGGCGTGACGGCATACCGGTCGATCATTCCGGCCGCTTCCACCGGCCCCTGCCGCAACAGACCCGGCTCGGCCAATAGGGGGACGGAGCGGCGCTTCGGAGTCGAAATGAAATAACTTGCGCGTTTCGAACCCTCCACAGGCCTGTGACCTACGATGATGCTCTCGATCACGTATTTGTTACTTCATTACGTCCCCTTCGCGTCGAGCCGTATCGCGGGCTCCAGGTCCTTATGGCAACCATACCCTTACGTTAATGATTAATATGGACTGGGTGGTCGGTCGCAAAGCCGTTCGTGTTAGATATGAACGGATCTGAACGGACCGGAGCGCGGTCACGGCTCCAATACCAGTGCCCGCCCGGGAGGCGCCATGACAACACCGCCCGTCCCTAAGGCCACTGACCTGGCTGGCGCGAGGAAAGGCCTGGCATGAGGAAAAGCCAGGTCACCCAGGCGGTGCCGGTGCCGCCGCCGCTGCGTCCCGACGACCGGTTCGGAAACGTCGTCGACCGGATCCGCACCGTCGCCGCGGTCTGCCACGACGTCGTGGCGGTCCGCGACGAACACCGTGCCGTTACCTTCGCCCAGCTCGTCGCCTGGGTGGACGTCGTCGCCGACCGCATCCTTCGGGAGCCCGCCGCGGCCGACCCGGACACGCCCGTCGCGGTGCTGTTGCCCCACGGCGCGAGCGGGATCGCCGCCGTCTTGGGCGTTATCGCGAGCAGCCGGCCTTGCGCGCCCCTCGACAGGATGCATCCCACCGACCGTCTCGCTCAGGTCGTGGGACTGGCAGGGGCCTCGGTGTGCGTCACCGGACCGACTGGCTCCGCCGACCAGCGGACTGCCGCCGCGCTGCCGGGGATCGTGGAGACTATCGACGTCGGCGACGAGCGCGTCGCCGACTGGTCCCCGGCGCTGGCTGACCGGGTGGCGTCGACCGCGCCGCGCCGGGCCGATACCGATCCAGCTGTGCTCATCTTCACCTCCGGGTCGACCGGAGTACCGAAGGGTGTCGTGTGGCACCACCGCGCCCTGCTGGGCATCCACTACGCCATCCAGGCCCAGGACGTGATGCGGCTGGTTCCGGGCGACCGTCTGCCGCTCTTCCTGCCCTACTCCTTCATCTCGGGGATGAACCGGATGGTCGGTGGCCTGGTCTTTGGCACCACCCTCGAGATGTACGACCCTCGGGTCCGCGGCGTCCGCGACCTGGCCGACTGGCTGCGCACCACCCGGCCGGCCGGCATCGTGGCCACGCCGGCGCTGATCCGGACCGTGTTCGGCTGCCTTGAGCCGGACGAGGTGCTCGACGACCTCCGATTCGTCATGTCGGTCGGCGAGGCGATCTACGCCCGCGACGTCGAGTTGGCCCGCCACCACCTACCGCCGGCCGCGGCGTTCCTGGTCTCCTACGGAGCCTCGGAGCTCGGCACGGCGACCTGCGCCCCGATCTGGTCGGACGAGGACCTACCCGACGGCGTGATGCCGGCCGGGCGGCCGGTGGTCGACGTCGCGGTGAGGGTGGTCTCGCCGGATGGCATCGAGATGCCGCCCGGTGAGACGGGTGAGATCGTCGTGACGGGCCACTTCATCACGGGGGGCTACTGGCGGGCGGCGGCGGCGAGCGCATCGCGGTTCGGCATCGGGCCGGACGGCACACCCACCTACCGCACCGGAGACCTCGGGCGCATCGACGCCAGCGGCCAGCTCAGGGTTGTCGGCCGCACCGACGCGGCCGTGAAGATCCGCGGGTACCTCGTCGAGCCGATCGAAATCGAGTCCGCCCTGCGGGCGAGCTCAGATGTGCTCGAGGCCGTCGTCGTGGCCGACAGGACCACGCAGCGGGCCCGCCTGGTCGCCTACGTCGTCCCCGTGACCGGCGCCCGGGTCTCACCGGCCTCGATCAGGCGCCTGCTACGGGCCAAGCTGCCGTCCTACATGGTGCCGGCCACCGTCATGCTGGTCACCGCACTACCGAGGACCGACCGCAGCAAGGTCGACCGACTGAACCTGCCCCCCGCCGGTCCGAAACCCAATCAGGACCCGCCCCGCGACCAGTGGGAAGAGGCCGTCGCCGACGTGTGGGCCGCCGCCCTGCACCTCGACGACGTCGGTATCCACGACGACTTCGTCGAACTCGGCGGCGATTCCCTCATCGCCGAAGAGCTCCTCACCAGGGTCGCTGACGAACTCGGTGTCAAACTCCCCACCTCCACCGTCGCCGACGCCCCCACCGTCGCCGAGTTCACCGCCCACCTGCACAATACCGGCACCGACGTCCTACGCCACCCCACCGTCGTCCCGCTGCGCACCACCGGCAGCGGCCGGCCCCTCTTCTGCTTCTGCGGCGCCGGCGGCCTCGCCGTCGGCATGCTTGGCTTTGCCCGCCACTTCGACGGCGAACGCCCCGTCTACGGCATCCAAGCCCACGGCCTCGAATACCGCGGCCTCCCCGACTGGTCCATCCACGCCGCCGCCCGCCGCCACGCCCGCACCCTGCGCCTACTCCAACCCACCGGCCCCTACCACCTCGCCGGCCACTCCTTCGGCGGCCTCGTCGCCTTCGAAACCGCGAGGCTCCTCACCGAGGCCGACGAGCACGTCGAACTGCTCGTCCTCATCGACAGCTTCCTGCCCGACACGTCCTCCGGCGTCTTCGCGGGAGGAGTGCTGCCCTCTCAGCTTCCAGTTCCAGGGGGACCGGCCACGAGTTCGAATCCGGCCCCGGCCTTGGACCATGCGGGGGGATCGGCTATAGGCCCGGCGTGCGCGAGGGCTGCCGCACGGGTCCTGCTCGGCTGGGCCCGGCAGGCGGCCCAGCTCCCGTTGGCTGACGTCGTTCAGTTCAAGGGCATGAACCAGTACGACGTCTTCTACAACCAATCGCGGGTGCTCACGAGGTTCTACCGGCCCAAGCCCTGGAACGGGCGGGCGCTGGTCTACCTGGCGGCCGCCTCGCCGCCGCACCGTACGGAGGCCTGGCGCCCGCTGCTGACCGGCGAGGCGACCTACCGCACCGTGGGCGGCGACCACGACACCGTGCTGCGCGAACCCATCGTAAGCGAGATCGCGGCCGACATCCGGGCGGTCCTCGCCGGCCGCACCAGCTCCCGCAAGGCGTGAACGGCTGCCGCTTGCGTGCTTCCGGAGTGACTGACAATCCTGGCGACCGGGAGAACGCGATCCCGTGACCAGGCCGACAGCGAAAGGTCCGTGTTCGTGAGGGTGCAGGACGCAATCAATGTCGAGGACTTCCGGGAACTGGCGCGCCGCAGGCTTCCCCGGGCGGTTTTCGACGCCATGGAGGGCGGAGCCGGCGACGAGGTGTCGCTCAGGCGTAACCGCACGGCGTTCGACCGCATCGAGTTCCGCCCGCGGCCGCTCGCCGACGTCGCCACGCGAGACCTCTCGACGACCGTGTTCGGCGAGCGGCTGTCGATGCCGATCATGCTGGCGCCCACGGGTGCGGGCCGCCTCGCGCGATCGTCCGCGGAGATCGCTGTGGCGAGGGCCGCGGCGCGGGCGGACATCGTGTACATGCAGAGCACCGTGGCAGCCTTCCCCCTCGAGGATGTCGCCGCGCGCTCGACTGGCACGCTGTGGTACCAGCTCTACCTGCCCCCCAACCGCGCCGAGGTCGGGAACCTCGTCCGGCGGAGCGCGGCGGCGGGTTACCGGGCCCTGGCCATCACCATCGACACGCCGGTCCTGGGCAACCGTGAGCGCGACACCCGCAACAAGCTCATAAGTCGGCCGCCGCATCCCAAGATGCTGCTGCAGGGGGCCAGCAAGCTGGCGTGGGCGACCGATTTCATCCGCGGCAAATTCGACTTCATGGGCACATTCGAATTTATGCGCGGCCAATTCAGCGCCGGCCGTCCCGGCGACCCGTCCCGGCTGAGCCTCAACCAGACCCGAGCGGCAATCAAATCGTCGTCGGACTGCGTCACCTGGGAGGACGTCGAGCGGATCCGGTCGTTGTGGGAAGGCCCGTTGCTCCTCAAGGGCCTGATGCGCGGGGACGAGTGCGACCGGCTCGTCGAGCTGGGCGTCGACGGTGTCGTGGTCTCGAACCACGGCGGGCGGCAGCTGGACGGCGTCCCCGCGACCATCGATATCCTGCCGGAGGTGGTTGACGCGGCGGCGCGCAGGCTCACGGTGTTCCTCGACGGAGGTGTCCGGCGAGGCAACGACGTGGCCAAGGCGCTGGCCCTCCGCGCCGCGGGGGTCTTCGTGGGTCGGCCCTACCTGTACGGCCTCGCCGCGGGCGGCGAGGCCGGTGTCCTACGGATGATTGAGCTGCTGCGCGTGGCATTCGACCACGCGATGGCACTGCTCGGCGCCGCGACCGTGGCGGACCTCGACCGCGGCCTCGTCTCGGGCGCACGTATCCCCAGCACCCTCTCACCGTCGACGCGATAGGCCATGCCTGTCGACGGCCGAGTTGGGCCGCTTGGCGACCTTCCGTCACCGCCTGCTACCTTGGCGGCATGCTCTCCGTGTCGTGGCAGGGACCCGGCACCGTCGGTCTCCGGACAGCCGTCGGCGAACATTCGTATGCCAGAGGTGTGCACTACGCCCAGCAGAGCGCGGTCACGAGGATCGACTGGGACCCCGACGAGAACACCCTCCGGGGCCGGGTGCGTGGCAGCGGCGGCGAGGTCTACGCGACGAGCGCGCAGTTCTCGGGTGACGGTCCGTCCTCTTGGACGTTCCAGTACGGCTCGTGCACCTGCCCGGTGGGCGTCGACTGCAAGCACGTCGTGGCACTGGTGCTGACGGCCACGACAGGCGCGACGGCCACGGCGAACGCGGCAACGGGTGCGGCGGCGGCCCCCAGCCCATCGGCGCGGCGGTCCGGGTCCTCCCCGCGGTCTCAGCGGTCTCAGTCCTCCCCGCGGTCGGCTCAGCCGCGGTTGTCCCGGTCGGCTGCCTGGACCGAGGACCTGGGAGAGCTGCTGGGTGCCTCGCCCGCCGTCGGCGGCGGCCACGGCGGGCACGGCGGGGCCGCCGGGACGACGCCGTTGGCCGTCGAGCTGAGCTTCACGGCGGATCCGCCGGCCCACGGCGGCGGATCCGAGCTGGGCCTGCGGGTCACGGCCCGGCTGGTGCAGCCGGGCCGGAACGGCTGGGTCAACGCCATCGGGTGGGACGCCCTCAACGCGGCGTACCAGACCCGCGAGTACCAGCAGCCGCAGGTACGGCTGCTGCAGGAGTTCTTCGCCGTGTACCGGGCCCACGACGAGCGGTACGGGTACTCGTACTACTCCTCCTACTCTTCCGGCGGCGCGAAACGGCTCGATCTCTGCGCGTTCGAAAGCCGTCAGCTCTGGCCGATGCTCGACGAGGCCGAGGCGGTCGGCCTCCGGTTCGTGCACGCCCGCAAGAAGCTCGGCGACGTGAGCCGGTACGGTTCCGCGGAGCTGTGCCTGAACGTCACCCGGGACGAGAGCACGAAGTCGCTGGTCGTGACTCCCCTGCTCCGCCTCGGCGGGACGCCGACGGACGCCGCCGTGTTCTCGTTCATCGGCCGCGAGGGCCATGGCGTCGTGTACGTCGACCGGGCGGAGGTCCTGGCCTCCGACGACCATCGGGACTGGCACGTCCGGCTCGCGCGGCTCGCCCAGCCGGTGCCGCCGCGGCTGCAGCGGATGGCGGTCGGGAACCGGAGCCTGCGGGTGCCCCGCAGCGAGGAGTCCCGCTTCCGCACGGAGTTCTACCCGCGTCTGCGGCGCCTGGCCCCCGTCGTGTCCAGCGACGGCTCCTTCGAGCCGCCGGAGGTGCCGCCGCCAGCCCTGGTGCTGCACGCCTCCTACGGTGACGACCACGAGCTCGACCTCACCTGGGGATGGGCCTACGAGGTCGGCGGCGAGCGGATCCACGTGCCGCTGTACGCGACGGAGCCTGACGGCACCGAACCGCCCGGCACGATGCTGCCCGCCGCGGAACCGGACGGGTTGCGGGATCCGCGCCAGGAGCAGGACGCGTTGCGGGACGTGCTGGATCTGCCCTCCGGCACGGCCGCCCTGCTCGCCGGTGACCAGGGTTCCGGTCTGCGGCCACGGGTGCGGCTGCGCGGCGTCGACACGATGCGCGCGACGACGGAGCTGCTCCCGTTGCTGACGGACCGGCCCGGGGTGGCCGTCGAGGTCAGCGGTGACCCGGCGGCCTACCGGGAGGCCGGCGACTCGCTGCTCATCGGCCTGTCCACCGACGACGTGGTAGGCGAGACCGACTGGTTCGATCTCGGGGTCACCGTCACCGTGGAGGGCCGGCAAGTGCCGTTCACGGACGTCTTCCTGGCGCTGAGTCAGGGGCAGTCGCACCTGCTCCTCGCCGACGGCGCCTACTTCAGCCTGCAGAAGCCCGAGCTGCAGACGTTGCGGCGGCTGATCGAGGAGGCGCGGGCGCTACAGGACTCACCCGGCGGTCCGCTGCGGATCAGTCGGTTCCAGGTCGGGCTGTGGGAGGAGCTCGCCGGGCTCGGTGTGGTCGAGCGCCAGGCGCGGTCGTGGCGCCAGCAGGTGACGGGGCTGCTGGCGCTGGGGGCCGAGGGCCAGCTCGAACAGGAGCCGCCGGCGACGCTCGCGGCGACGTTGCGCTCCTACCAGCTCGACGGTTTCCGGTGGCTGGCGTTCCTGTGGAAGTACCGGCTGGGCGGGGTGCTCGCCGACGACATGGGCCTGGGAAAGACGCTGCAGACGCTGGCACTGGTCTGCCACGCCCGGCAGGCCGATCCCGAACTCGCGCCGTTCCTCGTCGTCGCGCCGACGAGCGTCGTGTCGAACTGGGCCGCGGAGGCGGCCCGGTTCGCGCCCGGGCTGCGAACGGTGGCGATCTCCGACACGCAGCGGCGCCGCGGCGAGGCCCTCGACGAGGCGGTGTCGGGCGCCGACCTGGTGATCACCTCGTACACGCTCTTCCGCCTCGAGCACGAGGAGTACGCAAGCCTGGCCTGGTCGGGTCTGATCCTCGACGAAGCCCAGATGATCAAGAATCATCAGTCGAAGGCCTACCGGTGCGCCCGGCTGCTGCCGGCGCCGTTCAAACTGGCCGTCACCGGGACCCCGATGGAGAACAACCTGATGGAGCTGTGGTCGCTGCTGTCGGTGACCGCACCCGGCCTGTTCCCGAACCCGACCCGCTTCCGCGACTACTACGTCCGGCCGGTCGAGAAGCAGAACGACGTCGAGCTGCTCGCCCAGCTCCGACGGCGGATCAGGCCGCTGATGACGCGCCGCACCAAGGAACAGGTCGCGCCCGAGCTCCCGCCGAAGCAGGAACAGGTCCTGGAGGTGGACCTGCACCCGCGGCACCGCAGGCTCTACCAGACCTACCTGCAACGGGAACGGCAGAAGGTGCTGGGCCTGGTCGACGACATGAACCGCAACCGCTTCACGATCCTGCGCTCGCTGACCCTGCTGCGCCAGCTCAGCCTGCACGCTGGCCTGGTGGACGACCACCACGGGGACCTGCCGTGCGCCAAGATCGACGCTCTGTTCGAGCAGCTCACCGACGTCGTCGACAGTGGTCACCGGGCCCTGGTCTTCAGCCAGTTCACCGGGTTTCTCGGCAAGGTACGCGAACGGTTGTCCGCCCTCGGTGTGGAGCACTGCTACCTCGACGGCCGGACCCGCGACCGGTCCACCGTGCTCGAACGGTTCAAGACGGGGTCGGCCCCGGTTTTTCTCGTCAGCCTGAAAGCCGGCGGGTTCGGCCTGAACCTGACCGAGGCGGACTACTGTTTCCTGCTCGATCCGTGGTGGAATCCCGCGACCGAGGAACAGGCGGTGGACCGGACGCACCGCATCGGGCAGTCCCGCAACGTCATGGTCTACCGCCTCGTCGCCCGGGACACGATCGAGGAGAAGGTGATGGCGATGAAGGACCGGAAGGCGCGGCTGTTCTCCAGCGTCATGGACGACGGTGACATGTTCAGCTCGACGCTCGACGCCGACGACATCCGCGAGCTGTTCGCCTGACGGCCCCCCGGACCGCCCCCTGCCTCGTGGCCGGCTGGCCTGACAGGCGCGGGCGGGTTCACCCGGTTCACCCGGTTCCACCGATGGGCGCCCATCGGGGCCTGCGGCCGGGCCATCGACCGGCGGTTAGGCGAGGTCAGGGCGTCGGCGCCTGTCAGGGTGACGACGTCGGGTTCCACGCACCGGGGCGGGCCTCTACGGTGATGCCTCGTGCGGGTCATCTGGGCGGCGTTGGCCGCGATCGTCGTGTCCGTCGGGGTATTGACCGGCTGCAACGGTTCCTCCGCGGCGGACGCGGCCGCGGAGGACACGGCCGCGGCTGGGACATCGGTGAGCACATCGGCGGTGCCGATCGCGGCCGCCGGGGAGTGCGGGGGCAGGGTGACCGACCTCGCCGGGGTCGAGAAACTCCTCTCCGAACCGGTCGGCTGCCCAGGCGGCACAAACAGTTTCTGGCACGGCGAGTTCGGCGACGCGTGGACACCGCCGCGGTTCGTCCCCTACCGGGACGGCCAGGTTCCGCAGGACGCCTGCGGCGCGCAGGTGGACGATCCCAAGCAGTTCGCGGGCAACGCACTGTACTGCCAGCTCGACGACACCGTCGCCTACAGCGTCGACTTCATGACGGAGCTGTTCCAGGCGGGTGGAGCGTCCTACCCGCTGTTTGTGATCATGCACGAGCTGGGTCATCGGGGCGCCCGGATCGGCGGGACGATCGGCGTGGTGTCGCGCGCGGAGGAGAACCAGGCCGACTGCTTCGCCGGCCGCCAGGCCAAGAGCGCGCACGACGCCAAGCGCATCGCGTTCACCGACGCGCTGCAGGGCGCGCTGCTGTTCTACAGCATCGGCGACACCCGCGACAGCGGCTGGTTCGACCAGGAGGTGGCCTCCGCCCCCGACGCCCACGGCACCCCCCGTCAACGCGCCCAGGCCTTCTCCTTCGGCTACCTGCGCGACAGCGACACCTGCCACCGGCTCGGCCAGTCCGAGAGCGGAAGCGTGCCGCTGTTCTGACCCAGCTACGCCTGTCCCGTGCCGGGTTTGATAGAGGCAGTCAAACCAGGAGGAAGTGGACGATATGGGCGTGCCGAGGAAGTACCCCGATGAGCTGCGGGAACGGGCGATCCGGCTGGTGCTGGGGGTCAGGGCCGAGGCGGGGACGGGCGC
>NZ_CDWRCL010000117.1:0-11924 GCF_977927575.1 Frankia sp. CcCS3 | reverse complement strand
GCTCGGCGCGGCGGGCGCCCTCGGCCCGCGAGGCGGTGCCAGGCGGCGACGACGTCCTCGCCGCGCGGGGGGTGACGGGCCTGGACGGGGTGACGAGCGCGGACGGGACGGAGCCCTCCGCGGACAGGCTGGAGACCGATGCGGATGAGGTCGTGCGGGTGACTCGGCAAGTAGGCGTGACTCGTCCGGCGGGGGCAGCTCGTCCGGCCGGGATGGCTCGGGACGGTCGGCCGACCCGGGATGATCGGGAGGGGGAACCGGGTGCGGCGCGCTTGGAGCACACCCCGGCGCCTGGATCGCCGACCCACAGGACGCTGCCGGCCGCGGGATCGCTGATGGCCGGAGGTGAGGCGTCGTGAGCCTCCTGGTGGTCGGGCTCAACCACCAGACCGCGCCCACGTCGTTGCTCGAACGCACCTCGGTCTCGGCCGAGGAGGTCCCGAAGGTCCTGCACGATCTGGCCGAGGGCACCCACGTCAGCGAGGCGGTGGTGCTCTCGACGTGTAACCGCATCGAGATCTATGCCGAGGTCGAGACCTTCCACGGCGGAGTCGCCGACATCTCCGACCAGCTCAGCCGGATCTGTGGGATCGACCTCGGTAATCTCGCCGGCCACCTGTACGTCCACCACGAGGCGCGGGCCATCGGGCACCTGTTCTCGGTAGTGTGCGGCCTGGACTCCATGCTCGTCGGGGAGAGCCAGATCCTCGGTCAGGTACGCACGGCCTTCCGGGCCGGTCAGGCCGCCGGGGTGGCGGGCAGCGCGCTGTCCGGCCTGTTCCAGGCCGCGCTGCGGGTCGGCAAGCGGGCCCACTCCGAGACGTCCATCGATGCCGCTGGCGCATCCATCGTCTCGGTGGGTGTCCGGTTGGCCGCCTCCGGTCTGGGCCTCCACAGCGAGGTTCCGGCCGTGCCGGTGGCGCCGCCGGGTGGGCGGGCGCTGGACGGGGGAGGAGCCGCGGCCGAGGGACCGCGGCCCGCCGTGACGTCCGAACCCCCGCCGTTGGCCGGGGCCCGGGTGCTGCTCATCGGTGCCGGCGCGGTGGGATCGCTGGCCGCGCAGACCGTCCGGCGAGCCGGTGCCGGGGAGGTCGTGATCGCGAACCGGACCGCCGCCCGGGCGGCCCGCGTCGCCGAGGCCCACGAGGCCCGGGTCGTCGGTCTCACCGACCTGGCCCACGAGATCACCATGGCGGACCTGGTGATCTCCTCGACCGGCGCGAGCGGTCTCGTTGTCGAGCACGAGCTGGTTGCCGCGGCCTTGCCCGGCCGGGCAAGGCGCCCGCTGGTTTTCCTCGATCTGGCCCTGCCGCACGACATCGACCCGGGGGTGCGCGAGCTGCCCGGGGTGAGTCTGATCGACCTGGACGCACTGCGCATCGCGCTGGACGGCGCCCAGGTGACGCACGATGTGGAGGCGGTCCGCGCGCTGGTCGCCGCCGAGGTCGCGAGCTTCCTCGACCGCCGGCAGGCGGGCCGGGTGGCGCCGACCGTCGTCGCGCTGCGGGCCCACGCCGCCGCTGTGGTGCGTAGCGAGCTCGCCCGGTTGCACACCCGCCTGCCCGACCTCGACGATCGGGAGTGGAGCCTGGTGGAGGGCTCGGTCCGGCGCGTCGTCGACAAGCTGCTGCACGCCCCGACCGTGCGGGTGCAGGAGCTGGCCGGGGCGCCCGGCGGAGACGCCTACGCCGAGGCCCTGCGGGAACTGTTCGATCTGCCGCGGGAGGTGCCCGCCGTGGTGTCCGCGCCTGACCTTGATCTGCTGGAGCGTTCGTGACGGGGATCGACCCGACGAGTACCGACCCGACGAGTACCGATCCGACGAGCATCGGCGCGGCGAGTACCGGCGCCGACCTGCTGGCCCGTTTCGCCGGCCGCCGGCTGCGGCTGGGAACGCGGCGCTCGGCGCTGGCGCTGGCCCAGTCCGGGACGGTCGCCGCCACCCTGCGGGCGCGGGTGGGCTGCGCCGTCGAGCTGGTGCCGATTGTCACGGCGGGGGACCGCTCGTCGGGGGAGATCAGCCAGATCGGCGGGACCGGCGTCTTCGTCAGCGCGCTGCGCGACGCCCTGCTGTCTGGTGAGATCGACCTGGCGGTCCACTCGTTGAAGGACCTTCCAACGGCCACCCCACCCGGTCTGGTGCTCGCCGCGGTCCCGCCGCGGGCGGACCCCCGGGACGTGCTGGTCGCCCCGAGCGGGCGGCGCCTGGCCGAGCTCAGGGCCGGCGCCCGGATCGCGACCGGATCTCCGCGTCGCGCCGCGCAGCTGTGTGCTCTCGGCCTCGGGCTGGAGGTCGTCACGATCCGCGGCAATGTCGACACCCGGTTGAAGAAGGCCATCGACGGTGAGGTGGACGCGGTCGTCCTCGCGCACGCCGGGCTGGCGCGGCTCGACCGGCTCGATGCCGTCACCGAGATCCTCGAACCCACGGTGATGCTGCCCGCGCCCGGTCAGGGAGCCCTGGCGATCGAGTGCACGGGCGGTGCCGGGCTCGTCGTGGCCGGCCCGGCGCGCGCTCTGGTGCCCGCCGCGGCGGGTTCGGGTCCCGCTGCGGGACAAACCGGTGGCGAAACGTGGTCAGATGGCGGCCAGCCCGTCGATACGGGCCTCGCCGAGCTGCTACGGTTTGTGCTCGATGACGCATCGTCGTCCGTCGCGGTCAGAGCGGAACGCGCGTTCCTCGCCGGCATCGAAGCTGGTTGTACTGCCCCGGTCGGCGCCTTGGCCGAGCTTCTTCCGGAGCCGGCCGAAAGAGCTGCGGCGGAGGCCGGCGGTGCGCCTCCCGCGGGTCGTCTGTGCCTGCGGGCGGTCGTCGCCGCGCCGGACGGAAGCGATGTCCTCCGGCGTGACGTCACCGGATCCGCCGTCGACCCGGAGGCGCTCGGGCAGCGCCTCGCGGACGACATGCTGTCCGCCGGAGCACACTCGCTGATGGGAACCCGCTGAGCATGGCCACCCGACGAACGAAGAAGCCCGTCTCCCCGGTCGCCCTGGTGGGTGCCGGACCACGTGATCCCGGACTGCTCACCGTCCTCGCGGTCGAGACCCTGGCCGCCGCCGACCTGGTGGTGGCCGATCCCGAGGTGGCGCCGGCGGTGGTGGAGAACCTCACCGCCGAAGTGCTGCGCATTGGCGACCTCGAGGCGCCGAAGCCGGTCCGTGACGCGGAGGCGGCGACCGCCGCGGTGGTGAGCAGGGCCCGTGCCGGTGACAAGGTGGTCCGGCTCTACGCCTCCGATCCGTGGCTGACTCGCATCGGCGCCGCGGACGCCCAGGCGCTCGCGAAGGCCAAGATCCCCTATCGGGTGGTGCCCGGCATCCTCACTGGCGCCGCGGTCGCGACCTACGCCGGGGTCGCCCCGGGCGCGCCGGTCACCTTCGCCAGCACCTCCGGGGTCTTCTCGTCGTCGGGCACCGTGCCGGCGTCCTCGCCGTTCGGCGGGAGCGAGCCGGTGGGTCCGCTCACCGGTCCTCCGTTCGGGGCCTCGCGGCTGGGCGGGCGGCCGATCGCCGGTCTCGGGGGCGGGCTCGGCGGTGGCCTGGGAACCGGCGGGTTCGGCTCGCCGCTGGGCCTCGGTGCCCCGGGCGGCTTCGGCGGGTTCGGTGCGCCCATCTCCTCCCCCGGCGACCTGGACTGGGGTGCCCTCGCCCAGACCCCGGGCACCCTCGTGGTCACGGCGGCGCCGACGGAGGTCGGCAAGGTCGCGGCGGCGCTCGTCGAGCACGGGCGGCCCGGTGACACCCCGATCGCGGTGACCGTGGACGGCACCACCACCGACCAGCGCACCGTCACCTCGACGCTTGATCGGGTCGAGGTGGACACGGCACCGCTGTTGACCGCGGCCCCCACCCCGATCACCCAGGTCGTGCTGTCCATCGGCTCGGTGGTCGCGACCCGCAGCAAGTTGTCCTGGTGGGAGACCCGGGCGCTGTTCGGCTGGACGGTGCTGGTCCCGCGGACCAAGGAACAGGCGGCGATCCTGTCCGACCTGCTGCGTTCGCACGGCGCAAGCCCGCTGGAGGTGCCGACGATCGCTGTCGAGCCCCCGCGGACCGCCGCCCCGATGGAGCGCGCGATCACCGGTCTGGTCTCCGGGCGCTACCAGTGGGTGGCCTTCACCTCGGTCAACGCGGTCAAGGCGGTGCAGGAGAAGGTCGAGGAACGCAGCCTCGACGCCCGCGCGTTCGCGGGGGTCAAGGTTGCGGCGATCGGCGAGGCGACGGCCGACGCGCTGCGCACCTTCGGTATCCGGCCCGATCTCGTCCCGTCCGGGCAGCAGTCCAGCGAGGGGCTGCTGGCGGACTGGCCGGACTTCGACGACACCCTCGACCTGCTCGACCGGGTGCTGCTGCCGCGCGCCGACATCGCCACCGAGACCCTGGTCGCCGGCCTGAAGGAACGCGGCTGGCAGGTCGATGACGTGACGGCCTACCGCACCGTGCGTGCGGCTCCGCCGCCCGCCTCCATCCGGGAGGCGCTGAAGGGCGGCCGGGTCGACGCGGTCGTCTTCACCTCGTCCTCGACCGTGCGCAACCTGGTCGGCATCGCCGGCAAGCCCCACGAGACGACGGTGATCGCCGTGATCGGTCCGGCGACGGCCGCCACTGCCCAGGAGCTCGGGCTGCGCGTCGACGTGCAGGCTCCGGAGGCGTCCATCCCCGCCCTTGTCGGGGCGCTGGCGGAGTTCGCTGCCGAACACCGGGAAGAGCTCGGGAAGATCGGGCCGCTCGCCGCGCGGTTGCCGAAGCCACGGCGAGGCTCGCGGCGGTGAGGGTGCCGGCCCGGGGGAACGGGGCCGCAGCCGGATACCCGACGGCACGTCCCCGCCGGCTGCGCCGCTCGCCCGCGCTGCGCCGGCTGGTCTCGAACGTGCGGTTGCATCCGTCCGACCTGGTGCTGCCGATGTTCGTCAAGGAGGGCGTGGCCGATCCCGTTCCGCTGGCCTCGATGCCCGGTGTCGTCCAGCACACCCGCTCCTCGCTGCGGGAGGCGGCCGTCGAGGCCGTCGAGGCCGGCGTGGGCGGGCTCATCCTGTTCGGTGTGCCCGCGGAGAAGGATGCCCGCGGCTCGGCCGCCGACGACCCGGACGGCATCGTCCAGCTCGCGCTCGCCGATCTCGTCGCCGAGGTCGGTGGCGACGTCGTCCTGATGACGGACCTGTGCCTGGACGAGTACACCGACCACGGGCACTGCGGTCTGCTCACCGGCTCCGGGGAGGTCGACAACGACGCCACCCTGGCGCGCTACGGCGCGATCGCCGTGGCGCAGGCCCGTGCGGGTGCCGAGGTCGTCGCGCCGAGCGGGATGATGGACGGCCAGGTCGGCGCGATCCGGGCCGCGCTGGACGCGGAGGGCTTCATCGACCTGCCGATCCTCGCCTACTCGGTGAAGTATGCCTCGGCGTTCTACGGGCCGTTTCGCGAGGCTGCCGAGTGCGCCCCGCAGTTCGGGGACCGGACCGGTTACCAGCAGGATCCGGTCCGCTCGGCCGAGGAGGCCCGGCGCGAGGTCGCGCTCGACCTTGCCGAGGGCGCGGACGCGGTGATGGTGAAACCGGCGCTGGCCTACCTGGACGTGCTGCGGGCGGTGGCCGACACAGTGGACGTACCGGTGGCGGCCTACCAGGTGTCGGGCGAGTACGCGATGGTGGAGGCTGCCGCGGCGGCCGGGTGGATTGACCGGGACCGGGCGATCGACGAGACGCTGACCGCGATCTCCCGGGCCGGGGCGGACATCATCTTGACCTACTGGGCCACCGAGGTCGCCCGCCGCCTGGCCGCCTCCCGCTGACCGTCCCTCGCGGCGGCGGTTCCTCAACGTCGACGGTTCGCCACGGTGGTGCCGGGAGTCCGGCGTTCGTGGAAAGCGTCCGTTAGGTTGCTCAGGGTGGGGGCTGCGCGTCGCGGCCTTCCCGTGTCGGCGTGGGCGGGATCTCTCCCGTGATGATCGACCATGGGTTCGGAAGGTACCCCCACCGGGTACCGGTACACTATGCGGGGGGAGGGTATGTTCGGAGGGTCGGACGGGTGCCGGTGGCCGGTGGGATGGGCAGATCCATCGGGACCGGGGCGGCTTACACGAGGAGACGAGAACGGCCATGACGACCGCCTACACGGTGGCCGGGATGACCTGCCAGCACTGCGTCCGATCCGTGACCGAGGAGCTCGCGCGGCTGCCGACCGTGTCGGACGTCGCCGTGGATCTGGCCGAGGGCCGGGTCACTCTCGTCAGCGACGGCGTCGTCGAGGACGGCGCCGTCCGGGAGGCTGTTGCGGAGGCTGGATACGAGCTTGTCGGGCGGGCGTATCGCTTCGGTGGTGCCAACGGTGCCGGTGGCCGGCGGGTGTGTCCGGTCCCACGGTCCGCGACCGGCAGTACCTTCCAGCCCGCTGTAAGGGGAGATCTGATGACCACTCTCGACGTCGGAACGGGTCACCCCGCGCGGATCGAGCTCGCGATCGGCGGGATGACCTGCTCGTCGTGCGCCGCGCGGGTGGAACGCAAACTCAACAGGATGGACGGCGTCACCGCTTCGGTGAACTACGCCACCGAGAAGGCCACCGTCACCCTCGCGGATACCGAAGCCCCCGCGGTCTGTCTCGATGATCTGATCCGCACGGTACAGGCCGCGGGATACTCCGCGACCCCGGTCCGGGGTGGGCCGGGTGCGGCCGGCACTGACACCGCGGCCGGCACCGCGGCCGGCACTGACACCGCGGCCGAGTATGCGACTGGTGCGGCGGAGGCCGAGGACGGCGGCGGCACGCAGGACGACGCGCCCGGCGCGGCGCTGCGGGCGCTACGCGTCCGGCTGGCTGGCTCGGCGACGCTCGCCGTGCCGGTGATCGCACTGGCCATGGTGCCCGCCTGGCAGTTCGACTACTGGCAGTGGGTCTCGCTGGCCTTGGCGACGCCGGTCGTGCTCTGGGGAGGCTGGCCGTTCCACCGGGCCGCGGGCCGGGGCGCCCGGCATGGGGTCGCGACGATGGACACCCTGGTCTCCCTCGGAACGCTGGCCGCCTTCGTCTGGTCGCTGTACGCCCTGTTCCTGGGCGGAGCGGGCGAACCGGGGATGCGGCACTCGTTCTCGTTCACCGGCGGCTTCCCGGGCCCGGAAGCCTCGGCCGGCGAGATCGGCCACTCGGGGAGTGGCCACGGCACCGGCGGGAGTGCCCACGGCGGCGCGGGCACAGCCCTCTACCTGGAGGTCGCCGCCGGGGTGACGGTGTTCCTGCTCACCGGCCGATTCCTGGAGTCACGTGCCCGCCGGCGTTCCGGCGCGGCCCTGCGGGCGCTGCTCCACCTCGGGGCAAAGGACGTCACCGTGCTGCGCGACCGGCCGGCGGACGGTGCGCGGGGGACTGGCCCGCGGCGGGTCGAGGAGCGGATCCCGGTCGAGGCGCTGCGGATCGGGGACGAGTTCGTCGTCCGCCCGGGCGAGAAGATCGCCACCGACGGCGTCGTGCTCGACGGGCTGTCGGCGGTGGACGCGAGCATGGTCACCGGCGAGTCGGTGCCCGTCGAGGTCGCCCCGGGTGACGCGGTCGTCGGGGCGACGGTGAACGCCGGCGGGCGGCTTGTGGTCCGGGCCACCCGGGTCGGCGCCGACACGCAGCTGGCGCGCATCGCCCGGCTCGTGACGGAGGCCCAGAGTGGCAAGGCCCGCGTCCAGCGCCTCGCCGACCGGGTCTCGGCGGTGTTCGTTCCGGTGGTGATCGGAATCGCGCTCGTCACCCTCGGGGTCTGGCTGGCTCTCGGGCAGCCGGCGACCGACGCCTTCACCGCGGCCGTCGCCGTGTTGATCATCGCCTGCCCCTGCGCGCTGGGCCTGGCCACGCCGACGGCGCTGCTGGTCGGGACGGGACGCGGTGCGCAGGTGGGCATCCTCATCCGCGGCCCGGAGGTGCTGGAGTCGACGCGGCGGGTCCAGACCGTCCTACTCGACAAAACCGGCACGGTGACCAGCGGGCGGATGCAGGTTGTCGCGGTGCTGCCGGCTCCCGGCGAGGACGCCGCCGAGGTGCTCCGGCTCGCCGCGGCGGTGGAGGAGGCGAGCGAGCACCCCATCGCCCGGGCGATCGCTGACGTGGCTGGGGAGCACGCGGTGGCCGCCGGTGTGCTGCCGCCGGTCGCGGACTTCGCGAACACCGCGGGCCTCGGCGTGCGCGGCACCGTGGAGGGGCATGCGGTGCTCGTCGGGCGGCCCCGGGTGTTCGCGGAACTCCCGGGCGCGCTCGCCGCCGAGCTGGACCGGGAACGGGCCGCCGGGCACACCGCCGTCGTGGTCGGCTGGGACGGCCGTCCCCGCGGACTGATCAGCGTCGCCGACACGGTGAAGCCCACCGCGGCCGCGGCCGTCGCCGATCTGCGTCGGCTCGGGCTGCACCCGGTCCTGCTGACCGGGGACGCCGAGGCGGTCGCCCGGTCCGTCGCCGCCGAGGTCGGCATCGCGGCCGAGGACGTCATCGCCGAGGTCCTGCCCGAGGAGAAGGTCGCGGCGGTCCGTCGCTTGCAGGCGCAGGGCCGGGTCGTGGCCATGGTGGGCGACGGGGTGAACGACGCCGCCGCGCTCGCCCAGGCCGATCTGGGCCTGGCGATGGGCGGCGGCACTGACGCGGCGATCGAGGCGTCGGATCTGACGCTCGTCAACGCGGATCCCTGCCTGGTGGCGGATGCCATCCGACTGTCGCGCGCCACCCTGCGCACGATCAAGGGCAATCTGTTCTGGGCGTTCGCCTACAACGTGGCCGGGCTGCCGCTTGCCGCGACCGGTCTGCTCAACCCAATGATCGCGGGGGCGGCGATGGCGTTCAGCTCCGTCTTTGTCGTCACGAACAGTCTGCGGCTGCGGCGTTTCACCGCACTGCGTCCGGCCTGAGCGGGCCCGGCCTGAGCGGGCCCGGCCGGATCGGTTCCGCGGCGTCGGTCAGGTCGTGGCCGGTTCGGCCGGCGGGGCCTCCAGGCGCGGGAACACCGGGCTGGGATCGGCGGTCCGCGGCCCGCCGTCGCCGCACTGCGCGGCGATGCGCGGTGCCGAATCGGGCAGGAAGGGCGCGAGGTGCTCCGCCAGTTCCCGGCACGTGGCGACCAGTTCGGCGAGGACTGCGTCGAGGGCGTCGCGCGACGCTCCCTCCTTGCGCTCCGCCTTCGCGAGCTCCCAGGGCCGGGCGGCCTCCACGTAGCGGTTACCCTCGTCGCCGATCCTCGTGATGACCTCGGCTGCCCGGCGGAAGTCGAAGGCGGCGAAGGCGTCGTCGATTGTCCGGGGGGCCTCGTCGCGCACCGCCCGCAGCTGGGCGGCCGCGGGATTGTCGGGGGCGGGCGGGGGAATGAGCCCGTCCCGGTACCGCTTCACCATCGACACGGTCCGGTTGACCAGGTTGCCGATGTTGTTGGCGAGGTCCTCGTTCGCGCGGGTCACGAGCCGTTCGGTCGTGTAGTCGGTGTCGCCGGCTCGGGCGACGTCGCGCAGCATCCACCACCGCAGCGCGTCGGTGTTGAAGGCGGCGACGATGTCGGCGGGATCCTCGGCGTTGCCGGCCGACTTGCTGATCTTCATGCCGTCGGCGGTGAGATATTCGTGCACGAAGATGGTGTCGGGCAGGCGCACCCCGGCCGAGAGCAGCATCGCCGGCCAGTAGACGGCGTGAAAGCGGATGATGCCCTTGCCGATGACGTGCACTCGCCTGTCGGCGTCGTTCCACCAGTGCTGGAAGCTGTCGTCGTCGTTGCCGTACCCGGGGGCGGTGATGTAGTTCCCGAGTGCGTCGAACCACACGTAGATGACCTGCTCGGGGTCGCCGGGGACCGGAATACCCCAGCCGCGGGCCCGGCTCATGCTCCGCGACGCGCTGAAGTCCTCCAGACCGGCCTCGATGAAGGACAGTACCTCCCGCTTGCGGGCGGCGGGCTCGATGCGCAGCCGGTCGGCGGAGATGAGCTCGTGGAGCTGGTCCTGATAGCGGCTCAACCGGAAGAACCAGTTGCTCTCCTCCACCAGGTCGGGAACGGTCCCGTGTTCCGGACAGCGGCCGCCCACCAGCTCGTCGGGCTGGTAGAACAGCTCGCATCCCACGCAGTACAGACCGGCGTAGGTCTTGCGGTAGAAGTCTCCGCGGTCGGCGCAGGCCGACCACAGCTTCTCGACTCCCGGCCGATGGCGGGGGTCCGTGCTCGTCTTGATGAAATCGTCGAACGAGAGGCCCAACGGACCGCGAAGGCCCACGAACCCGGTGGCGACCCGCTCGACGTACTCGGCGGGTGTGATCCCCTCGGCCTCGGCCGCCTGGACGTTCTTCAGGGCGTTGTCGTCGGTGCCGGTCTGGAACCGGACCTCGTGGCCGCGCTGACGAAGATGACGTGCGTACGCATCGGTCTCGATCAGTTCGAGAGCGTGACCTACGTGCGGCTTGCCGTTGACGTACGGAATCGCCGTCGTCACGAAGTAGCGGCCCATCTGGTGTGAGTCCTTCCGCCCCGGTAGCAGCCTCACCGACGAGGCTCCGTCAGGGCCTCATCGGTCAGTCTGTCAAGACGCGCGGAAGAGGCCGGACGGCATGTGCATCATCATCCGGCTGGCCGGCGTCTCGGCCGTGGCATGTGTCCTCGACAGAGGGTGAATCCTACGCGACCTCGCACCCGGTAGCCCCCGGGGAGCGAGGTGGGAGTAGCGGATCCGGAGTACAGATCTTCTGCCGGCGCCGGCGCCGGCCCGTCCCGACCCGCTCGCCGCGCCGACCGCCGCGCCGGGAACGTTGGCGGCGAGATCATCCGCGGGATGCGGCACCGCCGTCGGCGGGGTGGTCGCCGCGGCGACCGTGCGAAGCCCGCTGCCCGGGCCGCGCTCCGTTCGGCGGACACCGCGGCCAGGCTTTCGGGTCCTCAGGCAGCCTGACGAGACCCATACCATCCTGCCGTGAGTGCCGAACGCGGCGGGGCCGCCGGTCCGGCGGCGTGGCATGTTACCGCTTCCGGGTAATGCCGCCGTACATGTGCACGTGAGCATCGTCCACGGCGGCGAGCTCGTCAGGGTGCCAGTGGTTGACAAGCACCACGCTGGGGTCGAGTATTTCCAGCCCATCGAAGAACTGCTCGACCCAGGCCCTGTCTCGGGCGACGAGCGGAATACCACTGGCGTTGTATGCGGCCACCCCGACACGAACCTCCTCGGGCGCACTGTCAGCCGTGCAGGTGGACAGAGCCAGGATGCTGCCTGTCGGAAGCGGACGCATGAGCCGGCCGACGAGGTCCTTGACGACGGCGTCGTCGGCGATGAAATGTATGACCGCGACAGGCTGGGCCAGGTCGAGCGTTTCCCGCAGCTGCTTCAGACGCCAGGATCTTCTCCGGGGCGTGGAAGTCAGCGTCGAGATACGCGGTCCGACCCTCGGGGCGCTGGTGAGTAGGGCCCGGGCGTGCACCAGCACGATCGGTACCACCCCCGGGTTGCACACGTAGACAAGGGGGCTGTGAGCGGCGCGACGCGAGCAACTGCCGGCTGATCTTCCTGGAGTCGGGGCCGGCGATACCCGGATTAACTGGTTTGACGCCGCCGGGCGGGCGGGCTAGTTTGGCGGCAGTTCGTCGGGGAGCGGCCCGACGCCTTGCGTGGAGGAAGCCATGGTTGCCCCGGGTCTTGTCCCGGGCCACCGGACACCGCCGGCCTGGATGGCGTGGTGGTGATCGAGGTCGACTGCTGACCAGCGTCGGACCTCGGTGTGCCTGGTGACATCAATTTTTCGTGTTGATGTACTCCATGAGGAGCTTCTGGCGTTGTCAAATGATATCTCGTCTGCGTGGTACGCGGACTTCTTTACCGAACTTCCGAACGAGTTCTGGCGGCGGGCGGCGTCGCCCGAAATGACCGCGGCTGACGTCGAGTTCATCGAGGCCGCGCTCGGTCTGCCGCCGGTGGCTCGGATCC
>NZ_CDWRCL010000116.1:0-12116 GCF_977927575.1 Frankia sp. CcCS3 | reverse complement strand
AGATCCAGATCCAGCTTGCGCCCGGCGATCTGGATCGCCAGCGGTAGGTAGCCGCACAGACCGACGATGTCGCGCGCGGCCTCGGGTTCGGCGTCGACCCGCTGCGTGCTGACCACCTTGGCCAGCAGCTCCACCGCGTCACTGGGCAGCAGGACGTCCACCATCCAGTACGGGGCGTTCAGGCCGTGCAGCCGCGACCGACTCGTGATGATGACCGCGCAGCCCGGGCCGGTCGGCATCAGCGGCCGGATCTGCGCCTCGCCCCCCGCGTTGTCGAGGATGATCAGAACCTTGCGGGTCACGAGCAGCTCCCGGTACATCTCGCCGAGATCGTCGGGGTCGGCCGGTACCGCGGAGCGGCTGACCCCGAGCGTCTGGATGAACCGGGACAGCACCCGGGCCGGGTCCAGTGGGGTGCTGTTGCCCCGCAGGTCCACGTACAGCGTGTCGGTGAACCCCGTGCGGACGCGATGCGCGACGTGCACGGCCAAGGCGGTCTTGCCGGCGCCGGCCTTACCCGCGAACGCCGCCACCACGGTTCCCCATGACAGCCCGACCGGATCGGTCAGCATGGCGTGCACCTGGGCCTGGATCGTGTCGCGCCCGGTGTATTCGCGGATGTCCGGGGGCAGCTGGTATCCCCCCTGGCTCGTGGGCGCCACGGAGACCGGCCGGTCGAGCGAGCGGGGCGGGGTCCAGGCCAGGCTGGACGTGCCGCGCAGCACGTCCTCCTGCAGCTGCTGCAACATCGCGGAGTCCAGCCCCAGGTCGTGCAGTGCCTCCAGGCCCTCTTGGCAGGCCCGGGCCGCGTCCTCGATCCGACCGTCCCGATAGAAGGCGAGAACCAGCTCCCGGCGCAGCCCGTCGTCGTGGGGGTGCCGTGTCACCAGCACGCGCAGATCCCCGATGACCTCGCGATGACGACCCAGGGAGAGGTCGGCGGCGATCCGGGTCTTGACGACGTCGAGCTGGAGTTCGTCGAGGGCGTCCACGTAGGCCCGGGTGAACGGGTAGTCGATCAGGTCGACCAGCGGCGGTCCCCGCCAGAGGGCCTGGGCCTCCTGCAGCGGGGCGATCGCGCTCACCGGGTCACCGTCGTCCACCGCGCGCCGGCCCTGTTCCAGCAGCCGACGGGCCTGTTCGGAGTCGATCTGCTCCGGGCGTACGTCGAGGACGTACCCGGTCCCCTTGCGCAACAGCACCTCGGGCCCGGTCTCCAGCCGCCGCCGCAGCTCGCTGACATGGGTGCGCAATGTGGCCAGCGCCTTCTCCGGCGGTGGATCCCCCCCAGATCACCTCCAGCAGCCGGTGACCGGGCACCACCTGACCGGCTTCCAGCAGCAACGCGGCCATCAGCACCTTGCGCTGGGTGCCGCCTAGCACGATGGGTGCCCCCCGGCGGTGATCTCCAACGGGCCGAGGATGGCGAACTGCAGGTTGTCGCGGTCGGGCATCTGGTCCTCTCGTATGACCCCCGGTGATGTCTGTTTACCGCAGCGTGCGCCGGGAGGGGACATGGCGGCAACCACCGATCTGGAACGACCCCTGTCGTTTCCGCGTCAGGCCTGCCCGGTGCCCGGTGCCCGGTGCCCGGTGCCCGGTGCCCGGTGCCCGGTGCCCGGTGCCCGGTGCGACGCGGGTAGCGGTCCGGCTCCGTGGGGCGTCGCGTGACCCGATCGCGGAATCCGGCTGTTTCGATCAACACATTCTCAATGGTTCTGGTGATTGTGCGTGCAGTGGGCGTTGATCGCTCGGAGGTGCACTGAGCCCACGAAACCGAGGGTGGCAGGCGGCCGGGAGACGGCCGGCGAGGCGGAGGGGGTTGGGAGCATGGCGATCACGGTGCCCAGGAGCCTGGCGAGGCGGCCCGCGTCGGCAGCGGGCCCGGGTCCGGGCCCGGCGGCCGGGGCGGGCTTTCTCCCGCGGCGGGCCGGCGGACTGCCGCACGAGCTGGTCTTCCGGATCGAGTCGGTGTCCCGGCACGCCTCGGTCCGGCACGTGCACATAGAGACCGGCGAGGGCGCGGTGCTGGCCGACTGGTGGTCGCGGGGCCGGGTCGAGCTGATGGCGGCCGGCCGGCCGTTCGTGCTGGAGACCGATCTCGATGGTTCCGGGATCCGTCTGGTCGAACCCATGGGACGGGTGCCCCTGGCCGCCTTCGAGCCAGGCCGCCACGGGGGCCGGGTGCGCCTGTCGGACGGTGCCACGCTGCGCTGGCTCACGCCGACCCGCGGCGAGTTCGCCAGCGGGCTCGTGGGTCACCGCGACGTGAACATCATCCGGTTTGCGCTGGACGGAACGGCGCTTGTCGTGGCCAATCCGGATGCGCTCGACCCGGGGGTCACCCGGGTGGCCCGGACGCCGGGTGCGGGTTCGGGACATGTCTGTCGGGGGAAAGTCGCGGACCCGCGGCTGGGATGGGTTCCCGACGTGGTAGCTCTGCTCGTCCTCGGCTGGTTTCTTCGGGTGGTCGAGTCCGAGGTCGTCGGATCTTCTCGATCGCGTGTTCGATACCTAGGTGCTTGACGGGCGGCGTCGGAGAGGGTTCACTACTTTGTGATCGAACCTATGTTCGAGATCTGGGAGGTGTCGTGACCACCGTGACCAGTCGGCCGATCAGTGGCTCGATCAGTGGCT
This sequence comes from Frankia sp. CcCS3, assembly GCF_977927575.1. Taxonomy (NCBI): domain Bacteria; kingdom Bacillati; phylum Actinomycetota; class Actinomycetes; order Frankiales; family Frankiaceae; genus Frankia; species Frankia sp. CcCS3. The sequence continues at coordinate 9,479 of NZ_CDWRCL010000116.1, read as the reverse complement.
CGGACCCGGCGGGAGGAGCGGCCCGCAGTAAGGGCGCGTTCGGCGGCCATGGTGGATCCACCGGGCCGCGCGGTGCGTCCACCGAGCCGGTTGGACGGACCCTGGTGTCGGCGGCGGGGCTGCCCCGCCGCTTCCGTGACGATCTGTTGGTCGCCGCCCGGCGTGGTCTCGGTGAGGCCGAGTACGCCCAGACGACCGGGGATCGCTACGCCCTCGCCCATCTCGCGGCGCTGCGGGCGGCGGCCGCCGCCCTGGCGGACCGGGCCCGGCCCCGTCCCGGTCGTCGCGGTCGGCCCGTGAGTGCCTGGTGCCTGCTTGTCCGGGTGGCCCCCGAGCTCGCGGAGTGGGCGGAGTTCTTCGCGGCGGGGGCCGCCCGGCGATCGGCGGCCGAGGCCGGGCTGAAGGTGGTGACCAGGCGGGAGGCCGACGATCTGATCCATCAGGTCGATCTGTTCATCGGGGTTGTCGAGGGCGTGCTGGGCCTGCCGTCCCAACCAGTGATCGCCGGCACCGGTCCGGTCGGGCGTGGGGAGGTCGCGATGGTCACGCCGCCGAGCCGACCACGGTCAGCCTGCCCTCGGCCCGGCGACGCCCCGGGCGGGTGACGAGCGGTTGCGTTTACGGTGATCATCAGTCACTATCGGTTACCCCCCGAGGGGCGGTGGCTGGCGGAGCAGGAGATCATCGATGGTCCTCACCGGTTCTGGGCATCGGCACCGCGGCGCGCATCGGGCCGTGCCGTCCGCCGTTGCGCGTCGCAACAGCTGGGTACTGCGGGTCGTAGGGCTGTCGGCTGGCGGGCTGGTCGTCGGGGTTGTCATAGGTCTCACCGTGGGTCAGTGACGCGCCCGGTCCTCCGGCGTGGGCGAGCGGGCTGATGGCGGCGATGCCGACGATGCCGGCCTGAGGAGGCACGACGCGCATGACCAGCCATGTCACCGGCGCGGATCTGCGGCAGGCTGCGATCTGGCACGGCCTGCGGACGGTCCTGCCCGGATCGGCAGCGGGGGTTCCGGCCTGGTCGGTGGCCCCGACGGCCGCGACCATCCCGCCGATCATCGTTGCCGCGGGCGGTGGGAGTGGTAGCTTCGCTGTCCCCCTGGCGGTCGAGGGCTACCTGGTGATCGTCGTGGACCCGTCGCCGGACGCCCTGGCAGCGTTGCGCCGTCGCGCCGACGAACGGGGCGTCGCCGACCGGGTCACGGCCGAGCAGGGCGACCTGACCGGCATCGTCGGCACCGAGACCGCCGATTTGTTGCTGTGCCACTCCGTCCTCGACGTCGTTGACGATCCCGGGGCCGCGCTGGCGGGGGCCCTGCGGGTGCTGCGCCCGGGAGGCGTCCTCAGCCTCGTCGTCGCGGGCCGGGCTGCCACAGTGCTCGCCCGTGCCCTGGCGGGTCGCTTCGAGCAGGCGCAGGCCGTGCTGACCGGCCAGGGCACCGGGGCGCCCCGGGCGGCCGCCGGGTTCACCACCGCCGAGATCGTCGCGCTGGTGGACGGGGCTGGCGCGGACGTCGTCGACGTCCACGGGGTGCGCGTGTTCGCCGACCTGGTCCCCGGGGCACTGGTCGACTCCGATGCCTTCACCGCGCAGCGGCTGCTACGCCTGGAACTGGCCGCGGCCGCCCGGGAGCCGTTCCGTGACCTCGCGGCACAGCTGCATGTGCTTGCCCGCCGTCGTGCCGCTGGTACCGCTTGTGAAACCGGCACCGCCGGTTCCCGTGATCGTGGATTTCCCGGTATGAAAGACCCCAGTTCGGGCACGGACCAGGTGACGGGAATCGCTCGGTTCCAACCAGCATGACAGGTTGCCTACCGCACCCGCCCGCACATGCCTATCCTTGGTTATCAGGTTCCGTCCGCCGGGCCTACAGGTCGTGGGAGGAGCGTCGATGCCGCTCTCGGAGAACGAGCAGCGCCTGCTGGAGCAGATCGAGCGCGCTCTCGTACAGGACGATCCGAAGTTTGCCAGTACCGTCCGTTCGACGGACCCCCGTACCTACCTGCTGCGCCGGGTGCGCCGCAGCGCGGTCGTCTTCGTCCTCGGTCTGGCCGTCCTGGTCGTCGGCGTGGTGCTCAACCAGGTACCGCTGACGGTGATCCTCGGCATCCTCGGTTTCCTCATGATGTTGTTCGCCGCGCTGCGCGGTGCGGCGGGCCTGCGCCGGATCAGCGGCCGTGACACCGGTCACCGGCGGCCGGGCGGTGTGCAGGGGGGATCGAAGCCGAAGCCGCGGGCTAGGGCTCCGTTCATGGAACGGGTCGAGGAGCGGTGGCGGCGGCGCTGGGAGGACCGTCCCTGACCGGGTCCGGCCAGTCCTGATTGTCATCATTGTCATCGTTCTGAATCGTGGCGGGCGTGGCGGGTGCGGCGGGTGCGTCGTCCCCGCCGCCTCCCTGTCCCGTCCTCGACCGTCCGCGCGCCGAGGTCGGCGCGTCGCGTCGGAGAACCGATGCCGGGGCGATCCGCGCCAACATCCGCCTGGCCCGCGGTGCCAGCACCCACAGCGTGGTGGTGGCCAGGACGACATCCTCGCCGAGGTCTGCGACGGACGGCGGCGCGGCCATCTCCGGTGGCGCGTAGCGGGCCCGCTCCTCCGCGGAGGCCAGCCGGGCGAGTGCCGCGCGGGCCTGCGGGTAGGTCGTGGGGGGCCCGCCGTCCCCGGATTGCCACGCAGACGGTTCCGGGCGGGACCCCGGGGCCTGTGCGGTGGTCGGCTCGGCGTCCAGGTAGGCGGTCAGCCGGGCCACCCCGGCCCGCGGCGAGTCGCTCGGCCGGATCATGATTCCCAGATCCGCGGCGACGTCCAGCAGTTCTGCCCAGGCGTCGTGGACCCGTTCCACCGTCGCCCCAGACGGGTCTGAAGGATCGTCTTCGGCCGGGCGCAGCCGGACCCGCCTCCGCTGGATCCGGGTGATCGCCGGAACGGCCAGCAGGCCCAGGACGGGCAGGGCACCGCACAGCCAGATCACCCAGGAGGGAATCCCGGTGGAGGTCGATGCGCCATCACCTGACCGCGGGGCGTCCACCGCGGTCGGATCGTCGCCGGGAGCCGGCGTGGAGGTATCCGGCACGGGCACCGGCTCGGGCGCTGCCTGCAGTTCGGTCTGATCCTGATCTTCCGGCAGGGCGGCCTCATTGTCGGGGTCCTCGGGCCCGGCGGGGGCGTAGGACGGCGCCGAGGTGGCTCCGTCGCTGCGGCGGGTCGGCTCGAAGCTGATCCAGCCGATCGACGGGAACCAGACCTCAGGCCAGGCATGCGCCTGCCGGTTGGTGATGACGTAGCTGCCGTCACTCTGCCGCTCCCCGGGGACGAAGCCGATCGCGACCCGGGCGGGTAGGCCCAGTATCCGCACCATGACCGTCATGGCCGAGGCGAACTGCTCGCAGTAGCCGCGGTGGGTGTCGAACAGGAACTGGCTGAGCGCGCCCTCCTGCGTGGTGGGGGCGCCCTGGAGGTCGTAGGTGAACTGCGGCCCCCGCAGGTATTCCTGGATCGCGTACACCTTTTCATAGGGGGTGCGCGCATCCGCGGTCACGGCCTTGGTGAGCTGGCGCAGCTGGGGATCGAGATTGTCAGGGAGCGCGGTCGCGATGTCGAGCGAGTCCGGGATCGGCCCGGTCGCGGCCTGAAGTTGCGCGCTCGTGGGATTCGGCACCACCGCGTCCACCTGGTAGTGCGCGTTCGCCGTCGAGGTCCGGGTCGAGAAGATCGTGCCTGTCGGGCTCGCCAGCCGCCAGTCGCCGGTCAGCCCCTCGATCCGGGTTGGGATGCCCGGAACTGGCAGATACAGCTCGTTGAACCGCCCGGTGACGGCCACTTCCGCACGCACCGACTGGGTGGTGCCGCCCGTCCGTGGTTTCGGTAGTCCCTCGCTGACCCGGTTCTCCCGGGTGGCGTTCAACGCCCGCAGGGTGAACAGCTGGCCGTCGAAGTTCTCCAGCGCCGTCAGTCGCAGATACTCCGGCTTGTCGAAGCGCACCCGAAGCAGGGGCACCTCCGTGCTGGCGTGCAGCTGCTGGCTCACCGAGACGATCGGCTGCACGACGCTGGCTGAACTCGGACCGTCCCCGGCGCCGGATCCACCCTTGCGCGACACTAGTCCCTCGCCGTCAAGGGACGGCAGGCCCAACGGCACCGCGATCGCAGCGACCAGCGCGGTGACGGCGACCCCGAGCGCGCCCACGGCGAGGCGACCGCCGAACATCTCGACGCCGGCCCTCCGCTGGTCGGAGACGGTCCGGCCCCATCGCCCGTACGCCAACCGCCCGTCGAGCAGGAGCAGGGCGATGAAGCTCACCGCGCCGAGTAGGAAGGGCACCGTGCCGACGCCCCCGGGCAGAATCGCCGCCGACACCGCATACAGCGCCAGCAGCGGAAGGCCGCCGAGCGTCGGGTGGTCGAACTTCACCACGATCAGATCGACGATCATGACCAGGAGGTAGACGCCGATCACCGTGAGGACCACCAGGCCCGGCCGATCGGGCACCGGCGCGGCCAGCCGTGAGATGTCGGAGCCGCCGGCGGAGATGAGCGTGCGCAGCGTCTTGACCGTGGTGGCGGTCGGCAGGAAGCCCAGCAACGCCGTCGACCGCGCGGACAGCACGGTGACGGTGCCGATGAGGCCGACCAGACTGAGCAGGATCCCGGCCGCCGCCGGCAGCAGGAGCAGGCGGCTCGCCACCCCCGTCCCCACGGCCACGGCCGTGGCGACGAGTACCGGCCCGAACCACCAGAGGACACCCTCGAACAGACGGGTCAGCGCGCTGGTGGACAGCAGACAGACGACGGTGACGATCACTGTGGGCACCGGGCGGGCGTTCACGGCACCGACCGTCCGCCGATGTGGAGACCGCCGCTGTGCCCCGTTGCCCCGGTGAGTCCCACGGTCCCGGCACGTCCGGAGACTCCGGCGGCACTCGAAGCACCGACGCCGCCCGTGCCCCGGGCCCGGGCGGCGACCCGCGGCCACATCGCCGCGAGGCTGGTGCCCGCCGCCGCGACAAGGACCGCCCAGCCAGCGCGGGTGAGCACCGCGTGCGTCGTTCCGAGGTCGGCGGCGATCTTCGGGGCCGCCGCGGCGGTGCTCCAGCTGGCCACGTCGACGAGCACCGCGATCGCCGGGGCGCTGCGGGGCCGCAGCCCGGCCAGCGCGGCGGCAGTGGGCGCATCGGTGTGGCCGAGGACGGCGATAAACATGCCGCCGTGATCGGCCTGCCTGCGGCCGGCCGCGAGCGCTGGGTGCAGGGACTCGGTGGGGGCGGGCGTCAGCGTTGAAAGCTCGTCGAGGAGCCCGCCGACGGTACCCCCCGCGGCGATGGCCGCCAGCCCCTGATCGGCCAGCAGTCGGACCCGGTACCCGCCCCGGACGAGGTGGACGCCGATCGCCCCGACCGCGCTCACCGCCCACTCGAACGATGCTGAGGGGCCTCTGTCGGGCCACGCCCGGGCCCGGGTGTCGATCAGGATAGTCGCCCCGCCCGTCTGCGGGTGCTCCTCGCGCCGGACCATCAGCTCGCCGCGGCGGGCGGTTGTCTTCCAATGCACCTTGCGCAGGTCGTCGCCGGACCGGTACGGACGGGTCGTCGTCTCGTTCTCACCCGCGAGCCCGGTCGGGCGGCGCAGCTGGGTGCTGACACGCGCGGCACCGATCGGGCGGGCCGACGGCAGCCGCTCGATCGGGGGGGCCACGACCAGCTCGTCCAGGCTGCGGAAACTGCGCGACAGTTCGCACAGCCCGAACGGGTCACCGAGGCGGATCGCCATCGGTCCGATCTGGTAGCGACCGCGCATCCCCGCGTGCAGGACATAGGACAGGTCCCGGCTGCCACCGGGCTCGATCCGGCCGAGTACGAACCGGACCCCGCCGCCCAGCCCGTCCGCGGCGGCGTCCTCCACCAGGAGCACCGACGACGGCGACCGGCTGACGTTTTCCAGTCTGATCCGGACCGAGACCCGGTCCCCGGCGGTCACCCGGCTCGGTTCGAGCCGGCGGGTGCAGGCGAGCCGGTAGCGGGTCCGGCAGACGAAGGCCGCCGCGAGCACGGGGAGGAGAATGAGGAGCAGGCCGATCCGCAGCAGGTCCTGCTCGCCGAGCACGGCCGCGGACGCCGCGCAGGCGATGCCGGCGGCGACGAACGACCGGCCGCGGATCGTCAGGCCACGCAGCGCCGCGACAAAGTCGCGCACCCGGAGGTTCCACACACGGAGCTCTAACGGCCGTGCCGGGTTGGGCGTGCCGTACCGGGACGAAGGATCGGAATCCGGCGCAGGACGTCGGTCAGGATGCGGGCGGCGACCTCGATCGTCGGCTCTCCGGAGAGCATGATCTCGGGCTGCAGCAGTAGGCGGTGCGCCATGACCGGGACAGCCATCTCCTGAACGTCGTCGGGGAGGACGAAACCGCGCTGGTCCAGGGCCGCGCGGGCTCGGGCAGCACGGATGAGATGCAGCGCCGCCCGGGGGGACGCGCCGAGCGCGATCTCAGGATGCGTGCGGGTCCCGCCGACCAGGTCGACGATGTAGTGGCGCGCTTCGGGCGAGACGTGCACCGTGCGGACGAGTGCGATCAGCTTGGCGATCTCGGCGGCGTCGGTGACCGGGGTGATGCCGGCCAGCGGGTTGGCGTTGCCGTGGCTGTCGAGCATCTCCAGCTCGGCCGCGGGGGAGGGGTAGCCCATCGAGATCCGGGCGGTGAAACGGTCGCGCTGGGCCTCCGGCAACGCCCGGGTGCCCTCCATCTCCACCGGGTTCTGGGTCGCGATCACCATGAAGGGCGACTCGAGCCGGTAGGTGACGCCGTCGACCGTGACCTGGTGTTCTTCCATGCATTCGAGGAGCGCCGACTGCGCCTTCGGCTCGGCGCGGTTGATCTCGTCGCCGACGACGATGTTGGCGAACACCGGACCGGGACGGAACTCGAAGTCACGGGTGCCCTGGTTGTAGACGCTGACCCCGGTGACGTCGCTGGGGAGCAGGTCCGGAGTGAACTGGATGCGGCGTACCCGGGCGTCGATGGACCGTGCGAGGGCCTTGGCGAGCATGGTCTTGCCGACCCCGGGGACGTCCTCGATCAGCAGATGGCCCTCGGACAGCAGCACGACCAGGGCCGCCGTGATCGCCTCGGACTTGCCGTCGATGACCGTCTCGATGCTGGCCCGCACCCGGTTGGTGACATCGGCGAGATGGCCGATGTCGGTCACCGGGTCACGCCAGTGCAGAAGACCAGGGTCGGTCACCACGAGTTTGGCCCCCCTCCGGGTGTCGAGTGTCGGGATGCGTCGCGCGTCGGGATGCGCGAACCCGGCCCCGGTGGGACCTGTCCCCCCCCGAGTGTGACATCCACCGCGGGCGTGCAGGCCGTGGTGGTCGAGGAAACATGCCTCGAACCGGAGCCCGACAGGAGATGAGGGGTAGGTGTCTGTATCTGATCGGCCTCGCCGGGACGGCGGGTGAGACCGAATGTTCCTTCATCCACCAGAGTCATTTGTACTGATTTTTTGCGACTTCTACCACCTTCTTCTTAGGTAGCGCGGGCGACCCCCAATGGAGGGGGTTCGGTGGGGTGGTACGGGGTGTTGAGGGGGTGTCGGGTGGGGGAGTGGGGTAGAGTGGCGCGCAGTGGGGGACAGCAGCTTACGGGTGACCGTCGCGGGGTGACCTGTCGTTGTCTTCCTCGCGGTGGCGAGGAGGTTGCTGGTGTTTCTCGGCAGCCACGCGCCGCGGCTCGACGACAAAGGGCGGCTGACGCTGCCCGCGAAATTCCGTGACGAGTGGGAGGGGGGTCTTGTGATCACCAAGGGGCAGGAACGCTGCCTGTACGTCTTTCCGATGGCGGAGTTCACCCGGATCAGCGAGTCCCTCCGCACTGTTCCGGTTACCGCAAAGGCATTGCGTGACTACAGTCGGGTGTTTTTCTCCTCGGCCGCGGACGACGTGCCGGACCGGCAGGGGCGGATCACGATTCCGGCTCCGCTGCGGTCCTACGCGGGCTTGATGCGCGACTGCGTGGTCAATGGGGCCAACACTCGGATTGAGATCTGGGATGCCCAGCGGTGGCAGACCTACCTGGAAAGCCAGGAGGAGAGCTTCGCCGAGCTGTCCGAGGAGGTCCTGCCCGGAGTGATCTGAGCTGCCCCGGGTTCATGGATCCGGGTGCTCCGCGGGCTCGCCACGCGCACCGTCCCTTCCGGCTGTCCCTTCCCCGGCGGCCGGCATCCGGGACGTACGCGAGGGCGGTTGACCTCGGTCACCCGACCCGGGCCCGCCGCCCGGTGGCTTTCGCCGATGAAGCCCCCATGCCCGTCAGTACATCTGAAGACGAGGTCCACGAGCGGTCGAGGGAGGCTCAGCACTGAACGCCACACATACGCCTGTGCTGACCGACCGTGTACTGACTTTGTTGGCCCCCGCCCTGCGGGTATCCGGAGCGATCGTGGTGGACGCGACGGTGAGTCTCGGTGGGCATGCCGCGGCTGTGCTCACGGCCTTCCCGCACGTACGGCTGGTGGGGCTCGACCGCGACCCCGACGCCTTGGAGCGCAGCGGCGAGCGGCTGCACGGGCTCGCCCCCGGCCGGGTGGAGCTTGTCCACGCCGTCTACGACGAGGCGGCCGAGATCCTGGACCGGCTCGGTCATCCGGTGGTGCAGGGCGTCCTGTTCGACCTCGGCGTGTCGTCGTTGCAGCTGGACACGGACGACCGTGGGTTCGCCTACTCCCGGGACGCGCCGCTGGACATGCGGATGGACCAGACGCGGGGCAGGACGGCCGCCGACATCCTCAACACCTACGATGCCGACGCGCTGACCCACATCCTGCGGGAATACGGCGAGGAGCGATTCGCCCGCCGCATCGCCGGTGCGATCGTCCAGGCCAGGGCCGTCGCCCCGTTCGTCGCCTCGGCGCGGCTCGCCGACCTGGTACGCGACGCCATCCCGGCGCCGGCCCGGCGGACCGGCGGCAATCCGGCGAAACGTACCTTCCAAGCGTTACGTATCGAGGTCAACGCCGAGCTCGACGTGCTCGCCCGGGCGTTGCCCGCGGCCTTCGACGCGCTGGCCGTGTCCGGCCGGCTCGTCGTCCTATCGTACCACTCGCTCGAGGACCGGCTGGTCAAGCGGCAACTGCGCGGCTATGCGGAGGCCTTGGTCCCGCCGGGCCTGCCGGTGGTGCCCGAGGGCGCGGGCCCCAGGCTGCGCTGGTTGACCCGAGGTGCGGAACCGGCGAGCGAGACCGAGAAGGCCGAGAACCCGCGGGCGGCCTCCGTCCGTCTGCGTGCCGTCGAACGTACCGCGCCGAACCCGGACCACACCCGGAAACCGACCGGAGGCGCATCGTGACCGCTCCCGCGCAGCCGCTCTCCCGCGCCGGGCGTTCCGCCCCCGGGCGGACCGGCTCCGGGCGGCCCGACTCCAGGCAAAGGGGCGGTGGGCGGACGACAAGCGCCCCGACCTCCTCGACGGGGCGGCCCGCGGCC
>NZ_CDWRCL010000115.1:8637-12555 GCF_977927575.1 Frankia sp. CcCS3 | reverse complement strand
GTGCGGGCTGTGGCGAGGTTCCTGCTGCGCCGGCTGGTCGTGGGCGCCGGGGTCCTGTGGGGCGCGGCGACGTTGGCCTTCGTGACGCTGCACGTCGTACCGGGTGATCCCGTCGACACTTTGATCGGGCCGACGTTCGGGATCTCGCCGCAGCTTCGGGAGCAGATCAACGAGACGTACGGGTTCCAGTCGCCGCTCGTCGTCCAGTACGGCACCTGGCTGCGCCGCCTGGTGACCGGCCATCTCGGCACCTCCTACCAGCTGCAGCGGCCGGTCGTGGAGGTGTTGTCCGGTCAGGTGTGGCCGACGGTGCAGCTGGCGCTCACAGCGTCCGCGCTCGCCGCGCTGCTGGCGATCGGGCTCGCGGTGTCGACCGCCGGCCGGGGCGGCACCACCCACCGGCTCGGCCGGATGCTGGCGACCAGCGCCGAGCTGCTCGTCGTGTCGAGCCCGACGTTCTGGATCGGCATCCTGCTCATCACCCTCTTCTCTGCGCACCTCGGCTGGTTTCCCAGCGCCGGCGCCACTGGCCCGTCCGGGCTGGTCCTCCCGGCGTCCGCGCTGGCCCTGCCGATCGCCGGGGTCCTCGCCCAGCCCAGGTGCTGCGGGAGGGACTTGACACCGCACTGGAGGCTCCGTTCGTCATCGCGGCGGTCCCCAGCTACGCGCGGGTTGTGCGGTCGCGTGCCCTCGTCGTCCGCCATGCCGGGTTTGTCGACGCCGGGGTGGCGCTCGGCCTGCCCCGACCGGTGATCGTGCTGCGCCACATCGTGCCGAACACGCTAGGACCGCTGCTCGTGCTGGCCACCGTCGGCATCGGGACGGCGATCATCTCCGGTTCGGCGCTGAGTTTCCTGGGCCTCGGTACGAAGCCGCCGGCCCCCGAGTGGGGGGCGATGCTCGCCGACGGCCGAGGCGTCATCGACACCGCCTGGTGGGTCGTGGTGTTCCCCGGGGCGGCGATCGCCGCCACTGTCGTCGCCGTGACCGTGCTCGGCCGCCATGCCCGCCTGCGGGTGGAGGGACGGACTCCGTGAACGACCAGCCGCAGGTCTCACCGCCGGCACCGCCGAACTCGGCACCGCTGGGGTCGGCGCCCCCTGGTTCGACACCTCTGAGCGCGCGGGGGGCGAAGGAGCCGTCCGCGACCCTGCTGACCGTCGACGGGCTGCGGGTCTCCTTCGGCCGGGGCGGTCGGGCCGTCGAGGTGGTGCGGGGAATCTCCTTCGATGTCGGTGTGGGGGAGTGTGTGGCCCTCGTGGGCGAGTCCGGATCGGGTAAGAGCGTGACCGCCCGCGCCCTCGTCGGACTCGCCGGAGCGGACGCGACGGTCCAGGCCCGGCGGCTGCGCCTGGGCGGGACCGACCTCATCGGGCTGCGGGACCGGGAATGGCGCGCCCTGCGTGGCCGCCGGATCGGCCTGGTGCTCCAGGACGCCCTCGGTTCCCTCGATCCGCTGCGGCGGGTCGAGCAGGAGGTCGACGAGGCGCTGCGGGCACAGGGCCCAGTCGCGCGGGCCGAACGTGGCCCCCGGATCGCGATGCTGCTGGCGCGGGCCGGTATTCCTGATCCACAGGTCCGTGCCCGGCAGTACCCGCACCAGCTCTCCGGCGGGTTGCGCCAGCGGGTGCTGATCGCCGCGGCGCTGGCCGGCACTCCGGACCTGCTCATCGCCGACGAGCCGACCACCGCTCTCGACGTCTTGGTCCAGGCCCGGATCCTCGATCTGCTTGCCGGTCTGCGCGAGAGCGGGATGGGACTGCTGCTCATCAGCCATGACCTGGCAGTCGTCGCCCGGCTCGCCGATCGGGTCGCCGTGCTGCGCGACGGAGTGATCCTGGAGAGTGGCCCGACCGAGCGGGTGCTGGGCGATCCCACACACGCCTATACCCGCGAGCTGCTTGCCGCCGTGCCCTCCGCGCGGACCAGGGGCAGCCGGCTGGCCGGACCCGTCGACGAAGCCGGGATCGCGGCGGCCGGGATCGCGGCGGCCGGGCTCGCGTCTGCCGGGCTCGACGCGGGCGGCTCGACCGGCGCCGAGATCCTTCTGCGGGCGACGGGACTGCGCAAGGCGTTCCGGACGGCGGACGGAGAGCGACGCGAGGTGGTCCGGGACGTCTCCTTCGCGCTGCGCCGCGGGGAGACCCTCGGGCTCGTCGGCGAGTCCGGTTCGGGGAAGACGACGCTCGCCCGGATCATGCTGGGTCTGACCGAACCCGACGCGGGTGAGGTGCTGCTCGGCGGCGTTCCCTGGGTCGGCCCGTCGGGTCCTGGGGGCGGCTGGGGCAGCTGGGTGCCGGAGCGTGACCGCCGACCACGCCGCCGGCAGATCCAGGCGATCTTCCAGGACCCGCTGGGGTCCTTCGACCCACGACTGACGGTGGGCCGGATCCTGACGCAGGCGCTGCGGGTGGGTGGGGTCGCGCGAACCGAGCGCCGCGACGCCGCCGTCCGACGGCTGGAACAGGTGGGGCTCTCCGCGCGGGAACTACGGCGCAGACCGGTCGAGCTGTCCGGCGGGCAGCGGCAGCGGGTGGCCATCGCCCGGGCGCTGTCCGTGGAACCGCAGGTGCTGATCTGCGACGAACCGGTGTCCGCGCTCGACGTGTCCATCCAGGCCCAGGTCCTGGACCTGCTCGTCGACCTGCGCCGGACCCACCGCCTGGCCATGGTCTTCGTCTCTCACGACCTCGGCGTCGTGCAGCACCTCAGCGACCGGGTCCTGGTGATGTACGACGGGCGGGTCGTCGAGTCCGGGGACGTGGAGACGGTCTTCACCGCCCCCCGGCACCCCTACACCGTACGGCTGCTCGCCGCGGTGCCCCGGCTCCCCGGACCGCCTACCCCCCAGCGGCTACCGGGCCGTCTCCGCAGGCCGGGACGCCCCTGGCCGACAGCGCCACAGCCGTACCGGCATCTGGGTGATGTGCCCGTCGGTGTCGAGGCGGTGCCGCGCGACCTCCCCGATCGCCCGAAAGTAGTCCTCCTGACGGTCCGCACCGACGAGCCGGCTGTAGTAGGTGCCAAAGGTCGCCGCGTGGAACCGCTGGTACTCCTCGCCGTTCGCGGCCCGCACGACCGCCGGGCGTTCGTCGACGCCGTCGATGTCGAAGTACGCGTCGAGCAGGGTCGCGGTGTCGTCCACGGACAGGGTGCGTACGGCGATCGGAATGATCCCGGCCGCCGCCAGCAGCCTGGGTACGTCCTCGGCCGCATGGCCCAGCCGGACCAGGGCCTGCCGGGCGAGGTCGTCGCTGCCACCGAACCCGTACTCGTCGTGCTCGGGATGGTGGGTGGTGAGCAGGAAGGCGCCGCCGGGCCGCAGTCGCGTGGAGATCCACCGCACCAGCTGCTCCTCGTCGGGGTGGATCCAGTGCAGGACCGAGGTGAGGGTGACCAGGTCGAACGCCGTGGGACCCGCATCGTCGGCCAGTTGCGGGGGCCGGCGCAGATCGGCCTGGACGAAGCGGAACCGTACCCGGGTCGCGTAGGGGGCGAGCTTGCGTCGAGCCTCGGCAAGCCGGGACTCCTCACGATCCAGGCCCAGGGCGTCGACGGCGTCGGGCAGGCGGTCGAGCGCCGCGGCGAGCAGGGAACCGATGCCGCAGCCGAGATCGGCGACGGACCGGGCGGTCGGATCGGCGAACTCGAGCACCCAGTCGGTGTCCTGAGCCTGCCGAAGCCGGCTGGCGTCGTCGTACCCGCCGAGTCGGGCCGCCTGTGCCGTGACGGTCTGCGTCATCTGTTTCTCCCCAGCCGAGGTATGCCAACCGATCCGACGTACTGACGGTCCGCCATCGTGCATCACGGGCTCGTGCCAAGTGCCGAGTTCCGTGCCCTGCGTTTTGAAATTAGGCATCGTGTTCGTGTGGGGTCAAGATAGCTTTCTGCGTCCATAGTCGACATCCTGTTAGGGGA
>NZ_CDWRCL010000115.1:0-8221 GCF_977927575.1 Frankia sp. CcCS3 | reverse complement strand
TTTCATTTCGACTCCTTAGTGCTGGTAACAGCACCGTGATGCCTCTGGACCAGCCGCCGCGAGCCGACTGGAATGGGTCGCGGTCCGGGACGCGGAAACTGTTCGCGACAGTGAAAACCAGGTACGACAGTGGAAACCATGCAGGAATCGGTACCGCCGTGCCGGACCGGAACTGGTCCGCAACCGGTCTAGGACCTGGCCGCGACCGCCCGGAACGGGCCCAGAACCATGCCCAGGGGAGACGATGACCAGTACAACGGGATCCGATGCGGCCTTGGCGCCGGCGCGAGACGTGATCGCTACGCAGCGTTCCGCGCCCGACACGTCGGTCGGATACGTCCAGGGCATCCTCAGCCACGACATCTCCACGGAACTCGGCTGGCTGCAACTGCTGGAATCACAGGTGGACCCGGCCACGCACGCCGTTCTCGAGGCGCGGGGAATCGCCGATGGAGGGCGGTTCCTGGAAATTCGGTGCCGGTGCGGGTTCGGTCGCCTACTGGCTGGCCGACCGGTTCCCCGGCGGGGAGGTGACTGCGGTCGACGTGAGCACGAGTTTCCTCGACGACGCCGGCCGGTCGAACCTGCGGATCGTCCAAGCGGACGTGCGCACCCACGACTTCGAGCCGGGTTCCTTCGACCTCATCCATGCCCGCACCGTCCTCATGCACATCCCCGAGCGTGAGGAGGTGCTGCGGCGGCTAGTCTCCTGGCTGGCCCCGGGCGGCTGGCTGGTCACTGAGGATCTCGTGCTGTCCCCGGTCGACTCGTCACCGCACGACGGATTCCGGCACGCCTTCGAGGCGATCGGCCAGGCGATGGCGTCGTCGATCGGGTCGGACCTGTGGTGGGGGCGAACGCTGCCGGCGCCGCTGACCCGGGCGGGCCTGGTCGACACCGGTCTGCACGCCACGTACTACCCGGTTGGCGGCTCCAACGAGATCGGGCGCCTGTGGCGTGCGACGTTCGGCCAGTCCGCCGACTACCTCGTCGACAGCGGCCTGCTCACCCGTGCCGATCTCGACTCGGCCCTGGCCCTGCTCGCCGATCCCGACTTCCTCGACCTCGGGCCCAGCATCATCGCTGCCTGGGGCCGGCGCCCCCGGCCTGAGCTTCCGGGCGCGGGAACTCCCGCCCTTCCGTCTCTGTCCTCCGTCTCCGCGACGACCATCTGACCGAACACCGTCGACCACCCGTGAGGTACTCCCGTGACCACTCCGCGTTTCGGTGTCACTCTTCCTCTGCCCGGCATCCCGCTGCGGGACCATCGACGCATCGTCACGGGACTCGCTGACGCCGGCTACAGCGACGTGTGGACGGCCGAAGGCGGCGGCGTCGACGCGTTCACCCCGCTCGCGGTCGCCGCCGCCTGGGATCCCCGGGTGCGCCTGGCGAGCGCGATCGTGCCCGTCCACACCCGCGGCCCGGCGGTGCTCGCCCAGACCGCGGCGACCCTGGCCGATCTGACGTTCGGCGGGCTTGTCCTCGGCATCGGTTCGTCGGTGCCCGCCCACGTGACCGACCTCAACGGCATCCCGTTCGACGAGCCCTTCCGTCGGACCCGGGACACGCTTCGTTTCCTCACCCGGGCGCTGCGCGGCGAGGTGGTCTCCGGCGCCTTCGACACGTTCGCGATCCGCGGCTTCGTCCTACCGAATCCTCCGATCGAGACGCCGAAGGTCATCCTGGGAGCGATGCGGCCCGGCATGCTCAAGCTCGGCTTCACCGAGGGGGACGGTGCCGTCACCAATCTGCTGTCCCCCGAAGATATGATCAAGGTCCGTGCCGCCGTCGGACCGCAGCCAGCGGGCAAGGAGCTGGTGGTGAAGGTCTTCGTGAGCCCGAACGCCGATCCGAACGTCGCCCGCCGCGACAGCCGGCCGTTCCTCACCTGGATCCTCAACCAGACCCCTTACCACGCCTTCCACGAATGGCTCGGCAACGGCGAACGGCTCGCCGAGTCCCACGAGCGCTGGACCGCCGGGGACCAGCGTGGTGCCGCCCGGGCGCTACCCGACGAGGTCATCGACGCCCTGTTCATCCACGGCACGCCCGAGCAGTGCCGCGACCAGATCGCCGCATATGTGCAGCCCGGGGTCACCGCGGTCCAGCTCTACGTCCGCCTGACTCCGTCCTTCCTGCTCGGAGCGTGGGACACCGCCGGATCGACCGGATCAGCCGGATCAACTGGATCGGCTGGCGGGGGAGAGCAGGACCTGGCCGAGCGGGTCCTCGGCCTGCTGAGCACGCTGCGCCCCCGCATCCCCACGCCGGCTGGCATCGGCTGATCGACCTCGCCGGACGGACCGCGCCGGTTTCCCGACCACGGGCCGCGCCGCTACCGACCAGGGCCACCGGGGCCGCTACCTGACCACGGCCACCGGGCAGTGCGCGTGCAGGACGCACTGGTGGCTCACCGAACCGAGAAGCAGTTCGGCGAAGCCGCCGTGCCCGCGGCTGCCGACCACGAGCAGCTGCGCGTCAGCCGAGGCCCGCAGCAGCGCATGGGCGGGGCCATCGACGACGGTCTCCTTCCTGACGGGGATGGGCAGCCCGCCGGCGTGCTCGGTGACGATCGTGGAGACGGCCTGGTCGAGGGTCTGCCGGGCCTGCTCCGCCAGCGCCGATCCGATATCGGCGTAGCTCCCCGGGTAGATCGGGATGTCCAGGTGCCAGGCGTGCACGACGTGCAGGGCGCTCTTGCGGAGCATCGCCGCCTCGACGGCCCACCGTAGTGCCGTGAGCGAGGGGGCCGAGCCGTCCACGCCGACGACCACCGGCCGGTCGTCGATGCCGACGGGCTGGTGCGCGCCGCCGCTCGCCACGCCGCCGCTCGCCATATCGCGGTCATGCTTTCCGGACCGGTGCCTGCCGGATCCGGCGGCCGGGGCGACCGGCCGTACCACGACGACCGGCAGGGAGGCATGGTGCACCACACCCTGGCTCACCGAGCCGCTCACCAGCCGGTGCAGGGCCCCGTGACCGCGCTCGCCGACGACGATCATCCGCGCGTCGGCCGCGGCCCGCAGCAGCTCCGGGACGGGACTGCCCTCCTCGACCCGCCGGATGATCCGCACTGTCGGATCGCTGACCCGGGCGGCGGTTAGCGCGGTGTCCAGAACCCGCGTGGCGGCGTGCGCCAGACCCTCGCGGTCGGCGTTCGCCGCGGTCTCGAAGACCGGCCGCGGTTCGCCCATGACGTCCCATACCAGTACCGCGATCACCGGGACCAGGCGCCGGGCGGCCTCGTCGCAGGCCCACCGGATCGCGGCGACGGACGCGGGTGAACCGTCGACCCCGACGACGATCCCACCGGCGGCGGACTCCGCGTCCGCCGCCTCGACGGCCTGCCCGGCGGGGCGCGCGTACCCCGCGGTGTCCGACTGTGCCTCGGTGTCCGACATCCCTATCACCCTCTCGCCGTGCTGCTCCCCGTCACTGCCATGGTTCCGCCTGAAGGTGACCCCCGCGACGTGACGCGCGGGGTGAGCCGGTGGGGCCTGCGGCCGGTCATGACCCTGCCGGATGGCCCGCGGCCTGAGGCCAGAGAGGTGGCCTGAGGTCGGAGAGGTGGCCTGAGGCCGCAGAGGTGGTTGGTCGACGGAGCGCCGGGTGGTGTGCCGGCCGTCAGCGGCCGATGGTGCGGTGCAGGAACGCCAGAACGACGCCCATCCGCTCCCGGGCCGGGAAGGCACCGCCGCGGCCGGCGCCCGGCACGATCGTCACGTCCACCGCCGGCGCTCCGGCGGCGCGCAGCGCGTGGGCGAGTTCCAGCGACTGCTGGTGGGGGACCGTGCAGTCCGCGTCCCCGTGCTCGATCAGGAACGGCGGCAGCGGCCCGCGGCTCAGGTAGTTCAGGGGGCTCGCCACCCGGACCAGCTGGGGCACGGCCGTCACGGTGCGGCCGAGGAACCGCGACTCCGGCGAGTGGGGCTGGTCGTGCTGGGCGTCAGCCACGGTGCACCGCTCGTTCGCGCGCAGCTGGGCGTCCATCGAGGCGAAGTTCACCGGGCCGTAGAAGTCGACGACGGCCTGGACGTCGCTGGACACCCCGGGATTGCCGAGCCCCGGGTCGTCGAACATCGCCACGCCGCTCGTCGTGCCCAGCATCACCGCGAGGTAGGCCCCGGCCGACGCGCCGGTCGCGGCGATGCGGGAGGGGCCCAGGCCATAGGTGCCCGCGTGGGCCCGCAGCCAGCGGACGGACGCCTTCACGTCCTGGACCGCGGCCGGGAACTTCGCCTCCCCGGACAGCCGGTAGTTCAAGCTGGCGACGGCGTACCCGGCGTGGACGAGTGCTCGGACCACCGGCAGGTCGTCCCGCTTGTCGCCGAGCATGAACGCGCCACCGTGGATCGTGAGTACCACCGGCAGGACCGTCCCGGGGGTCACCTGGGCCCCTTCGGCACCTGCCGTCGGGGCCGGCGGGGAGGGACGGTAGAGATCCAGCCGCTGTGCCGGCGAGACCGGCGCGTAGGGCACGTCCCGCAGGACCCACATGCCGCCGGACTCCTCGGGCGTGCCGGCCTGCGCGGGTGCGCTGTTCGGGCCACCCGGGCCCGACGCTGTCGGCGACGCGGGGCGAGGGGCGGAGCCGTGCCGGGAGCACGCGGCCAGGCCCAGGCCGAGCGCGAGCATGCTGCCGGTGGCGGCGGCGAGGAATCGGTGCTGGGCGGAGCGGATGATGACAATTCTCCCTTCCGGAGGGCCGTCCGCGGGACGGGGATCGGCCGGGCAGGGATCGGCCGGGTAGGGGTCAGCGGGGACGGAACTCTCGCCTCCGCCAGTCATCATGCCCTGCCGCTCTAACCGCCCCGAACATCCGATCGCATGATGAATCCCTTGATCTTGGCGTTTGCCGATATTCTAGGCGGACGGCCCCGGGTGTTGTCCGTTCGGGACACCCGGATCGCGGCCGGAGCCCGGAGCCCGGAGCCCGTGCGGGTGTTGGTGACGGGTGGCAGATGTGACCAGCGCCACACGGTGTGGGGAGCTGGCATTTGCAGTACAGTACGGTACTGTTTCTCTGGTTAGGGTAATGTTCATTGCGTCTTCTCCTCGGCGTCGCGGCCATGCGCGTCGACTCCGGAGAAGCGTCCGAGACGGAAGGGTGAAGACCGATTTCCCCGCCGAGTGGCGCCGGGCGTGGCCGGCCCCGGGACGATGCCCGGGAGCGGGCGATCCTGGACGCCGCGCTGGAACTGCTCGTCGAGGTCGGGTATGAGCGGATGAGCATGGTCGCGGTCGCGGCCCGGGCCCGGGCCAGCAAGGCGACGATCTACCGCCGATGGTCGTGCAAGGACGAGATGGTCGTGGAGGCCCTGCGGCGGCATGGTCCCGGCGACCGCGTCCCGGCTGACACCGGGTGCCTGCGGGACGACCTGGCCGCCGAGGTGCGCCTCATGGTCGACACGATTACCGGTCCCGACGGTGCGCTGCTCATTGGCGTGCTCCGGGCCGCGAGCGAGTCCCCGCGGCTGGCTGCGGTCGTGCAGGCCAACATCCTGCAGAACAAGGCGAAGATCGGCCGCTGCATGTTCGCTCGGGCCTCGCAACGGGGGGAGATCTCTGCGTCGGCCGATTTCGACGTGATCATGGAGATCGTTATGGCGATGATTTTCTGTCGCCTGCTCGTCACCGGTGAGCCGCTCGACGGCGCGTTCGTCGATCATATGGTGGACGACGTGCTCATGCCGTTACTGGCTGGCCGGCCCGGAACGACACTCCGGCCCGGAACACCCCCGTCCGGGGCCAACTCGAACACCTGAGCTATTCTCTGCTCGAACGCTCGTTCGATAGCCCTGTCCCTGCCACCGTCGCGTCACCGACGCCGCCACGGACCGCCCGGTCCCGGGGCGCCGTCCACCGGCACCATCCCCACCGCACCGGGTCGCCTCGCGCGAACTCGTGGCGTTCGTTCGTCCCCGTTTCAGGCCCGATCGGCTAGGAGCTTCCCTGTGACCACAACCCTCGACCACCAGGCGGAGGACCGTCCGGTGGACGCGGCGGACGGCTCGCCCGATCCACGGCGCTGGCTCGCGCTCTGGATCATCGCTGTCGCGCAGCTCATGGTCGTCCTCGACGCCTCGATCGTGAACATCGCGATCCCGCACGCGCAGGCCGATCTCGACATCTCCACCGCGAACCGGCAATGGATCGTCACCGCGTACACCGTGGCCTTCGGCGGTCTGCTGCTGCTCGGCGGGCGCGTCGCCGACTACCTGGGGCGCAAGCGGGCCTTCAGCTGGGGACTCCTCGGTTTCGCGCTGGCCTCGGCGCTGGGCGGCCTGGCCCCGAACGCCGGCCTGCTGTTCGCCGCGCGGGCGCTGCAGGGTGCGTTCGCGGCCCTGCTCGCGCCGGCCGCGCTGTCGCTGATCACCGTCGCCTTCACTGAAAGCCGCGAGCGGGCGAAGGCGTTCGGCGTGTACGGAGCGATCTCCGGTGGTGGCGCCGCGATCGGTCTTATCGTCGGCGGCCTGCTCACCGAGTACGCCTCCTGGCGGTGGTGCCTGCTGGTGAACGTGCCGATCGCGCTCATCACCGCGGCTCTCGCGCTGCCCGTGGTGCGCGAGAGCCGGGCGCAGGGCAAGGCCCGCTACGACCTGCCCGGCGCGGTGACGGTGACCGCGGGCCTGGTGGCCTTGGTCTACGGCTTCACCGTGGCCGCCGAGGACGACTGGGGCGACGCCCGCACCATCGGGCTGCTGGTCGGTGCGGTCGTGCTGCTCGCGGCCTTCGTCGTCATCGAGTCCCGCACCAGCGCGCCGCTGCTGCCGCTACGGGTGCCGTGGGAGCGCAACCGCGGCGGCTCGTTCCTGGCCTCGCTGCTGACCGGGGCCGGCCTGTTCGCGATGTTCCTGTTCCTGACGTACTATTTCCAGCAGACGCTCGGCTACGGCGCCCTGAAGACCGGCTTCGCGTTCCTGCCGTTCAGCGGCGGGATCATCGTCTCCGCGGGGCTGGCCAGCCAGCTCCTGCCGCGCGTCGGGCCCCGGGTACTCGCCGGCGCCGGCACGACGCTCGCGGCGGTCGGGATGGCGCTGCTCCTCGCGATCGGGACGGATTCGAGCTACGTCGTGCACATCCTTCCCTCCGAGCTGCTGATCAGCATCGGCATGGGCTTCTCGTTCGTGCCCCTGTCGAACCTCGCGCTGATCGGGGTCGCCCCGCACGACGCGGGGGTGGCCAGCGCGCTGGTCAATACGACGCAGCAGATCGGCGGGTCGCTGGGCACCGCGTTGCTCAACACCGTCTACGCGACGGCCGTCACTAACTACCTGGCCGATCACGGGCGGGGTGGGAAGGCCCTCCTTGACCAGGCGCAGATCGAGGGCTACACCACGGCGTTCCTGTGGGGAGCCATCCTCATCGCGCTCGCTGCGGTGGTGATCATCGTGCTCATCCGAGCCGGGCGGGAGTCGACCGCCGACGTCGAGGTCGTCCCCGCGCACGCCGGCTGACCCGTCCGCGCGGCACCCCGTCCGCGCGCCCCTTCCTCGTCCGTCCGGGACAGGCCAGGAAGGGCCGCGGGGCGCTGGGGGCGCTGGGGTGGTGATCGGAAATCCTACAGTTCGGATTCCCCGGCCAGTATCGCCCGGGAGCTGAGCCGGAAACCGATGGTCCCGTCCACGATTTTTCGAATCACGGTGGCTTTCGGATCCCTGCCGCCGACCCCGTCGACACCCAGGGCGCCCGCCAGAGCCCGTAGCTGCGGGACCGGGATCCGGCCCAGGGCGGCCAGGTGCTCCCGGGCTTCCTCCCGGCTCGCGGCGGCGACCAGTGTCGCGTGCAGCTTCTCGACGTCCACGGACGCCGGGAGCCGGGAGCCGTCCGCCGCGGCACGACCGCCCGGGTCTGCTGCCGTAGCCGTAGCCGTAGCCGTAGCCGTAGCCGTAGCCGTGGGTGTGGGTGTGGCCGTGGCCGCGGGGACGACCGCGAGCCGCGCCCGACCCGCCATGAGATCGTCGAGCTGCCGGACGTCCAGGGTGTCGAGCAGATCGGACGCCTGGCGCAGGAGAACGGCCCCGAGACGGGCCGCATCCCGACCCGGGTGGCTGGCGGGCCGACTGTCAGGAGCCATGGTTCGCCGTCCGGATGCGTTTGAGGAACTCCGGGTCTTCGAAGTTAACCGGGGTGGGCGTGAGACCCCAGCCAGTTTGGTAACTGTGCGTAATGTTGGCTCGGCGTGGCCTGCTGTGACCTGATGTGGCATGCCTCGTGT
>NZ_CDWRCL010000114.1:0-12240 GCF_977927575.1 Frankia sp. CcCS3 | reverse complement strand
GCCCGGGATCGTCGGCGCCACCGGAGCGGGCAGGGTCGCGGCTCCGGCCGGCGGTGCGGGAGCGGCGGACGCGGCCGGCTCGACGCCCACCGGCGCGGCGGCCTCCTCCTGCCCCGCGACCTGAACCTCGACGTTGAACAGCAGCCGGACAGATTCCTCCTTGATACCCTCCATCATCGTCTGGAACATGTCGAAACCCTCACGTTGGTACTCGACCAGCGGGTCCCGCTGTCCCATCGCCCGCAGCCCGATGCCCTCTTGCAGGTAGTCCATTTCGTAGAGGTGCTCGCGCCACTTTCGGTCCAAGACCGCGAGGACGACCCGTCGCTCCAGCTCCCGCATGATCGGTTCGCTGTCGGGGCCGTCGCCGAGGTCGAGTTCCCGCCGGTCGTACGCCTCCTGCGCGTCGACCTGGATGTCCTCGAGCAGGTGATCGGCAGTGAGCCCGTCACGATCGTCGACATCGGGTGCCACCACACCGACCGGGTAGAGCTGCCCGAGCGCCGTCCAGAGCGTGTCGAGATCCCACTCCTCCGGGTACCCGTCGGCGGTGGCGCCGCGCACGTACCCCTCGACGGTGTCGTCGACGAAGTGACGCACCTGCTCGTGGAGATCAGCACCGCCGAGAACCTTGCGGCGCTCCTCATAAATCACGGTGCGCTGCTTGTTCATGACCTCGTCGTACTTGAGGACGTTCTTGCGGATCTCGAAGTTCTGCCCCTCGACCTGGGTCTGGGCCGACCGGATCGCCCGAGTCACGATCTTCGATTCGATCGGGACGTCCTCGGGGATGTTCAGCCGATCCATGATGCCCTCGACCGCGGCCGCGTTGAACAACCGCATGAGATCGTCGCCGAGGGAGAGGTAGAAGCGCGACTCACCGCGGTCGCCCTGCCGGCCGGCCCGGCCACGCAGCTGGTTGTCGATGCGCCGGGACTCGTGCCGCTCGGTGCCGAGCACGTACAGGCCGCCGGCGTCGACGACCTCCTCGTGCTCGGCCTTCACCGACTGCCTGGCCTTCTCCAGGGCCTCCTGCCAGGCCGCCTCATAGTCCTCGGGGGTCTCGATCGACGAGAGGCCGCGCTGGCGCAGCTCGGCCTGGGCAATGAACTCCGGGTTGCCGCCGAGCATGATGTCCGTACCACGACCGGCCATGTTCGTCGCCACCGTGACGGCGCCCTTGCGGCCCGCCTCGGCGATGATGGCCGCCTCCCGCTCGTGGTGCTTGGCGTTGAGCACCTCGTGCGGCACACCACGCTTGCGGAGTTGCTTCGAGAGGTACTCGGACTTCTCGACGCTGGTGGTGCCGACCAGGACCGGCTGGCCCTTCTCGTGCCGCTCGGCGATGTCCTCCACCACGGCGTCGAACTTCGCGATCTCGGTCTTGTAGACGACGTCCGGCTGGTCGAGCCGGACCATCGGCTTGTTCGTCGGGATGGGGACGACCCCGAGCGAGTAGATCTGGTGGAACTCGGCCGCCTCGGTCATGGCGGTACCGGTCATACCGGAGAGCTTGTCGTAGAGCCGGAAGTAGTTCTGCAGCGTGATCGTCGCGAGGGTCTGGTTCTCCTGCTTGATCTCGACCTTTTCTTTGGCCTCGATCGCCTGGTGCATTCCCTCGCTGTAGCGACGGCCGTGGAGCACGCGGCCGGTGAACTCGTCGACGATGAGAACCTCACCGTCGGTAACGATGTAGTCCTTGTCCCGCTTGTAGAGCTCCTTGACCTTCAGTGAATTGTTCAGGTAGCCCACGAGCGGAGTGTTCACCGATTCGTAGAGGTTCTCGATGCCGAGCTGGTCCTCGACCTTCTCGACCCCGGACTCGGTGATGGCCACCGTCCGCTTGCCCTCTTCGACCTCGTAGTCGACATCGCGTTCGAGCAGCGGGGCGATCCGGGCAAACTCCGTGTACCACCTGGTCGGATGATCCGCTGGACCGCTGATGATCAACGGCGTGCGGGCCTCGTCGATGAGGATGGAGTCCACCTCGTCGACGACCGCGAAGTTGTGGCCACGCTGGACGAGTTCCTCCGAGCTCCAGGCCATGTTGTCACGGAGGTAGTCGAACCCGAACTCGTTGTTGGTGCCGTAGGTGATATCGCAGGCGTACTGGGCCCGGCGGACCGGCGGCGGCATCTGCGGATGGATCACCCCGACGGTGAGGCCGAGGAAACGATGGACCCGGCCCATGTTCTCGGCGTCGCGCTGGGCGAGGTAGTCGTTGACGGTGATGACGTGCACACCCTTACCGGCCAACGCGTTGAGGTAGGTCGGCAGGGTCGAGACCAGCGTCTTGCCCTCACCGGTCTTCATCTCGGCGATGTTGCCAAGATGAAGGGCCGCGCCCCCCATGACCTGCACATCGAAATGCCGCTGGCCCAGCGTGCGCCGCGCTGCCTCGCGCACGGCGGCAAAGGCCTCGGGCAGCAGGTCGTCGAGGGTCTCCCCCCCGTCCGCGAGCCGCTGGCGGAACTCGTCGGTCATGCCTCGCAGTTCGCCGTCGGACAGGCCGGTGAAGTCATCCTCGATCAGGTTCACCTGCTCGGCGATCGCCTTGAGCTTGCGCAGGATCCGGCCCTCGCCGGCACGCAAGATCTTGTCTAGTACCACGGGCGAAACTCCTCCGGCAGGCGCGTCGGCGAGGTCACCGACCCCACGATGCTAGCCCTTCGATAGCCGCCTACAACATCCATCCGCGCGCGGTTCCTCCGGCTGGGACCGGTGAGGAGCAGGCGACGGGAAGGGGTGCCGGCGAGGGGCCAGGGGTCGCGCGGACGGGAACGACCAGAACGGGATGACAGCACGGCGTGCATTGTCCGCCCATGCCACGCCGCACTGTCCAACGACCGGGAGCGCGGATGGGTGCCCGGGACCGGCGGCAACGGTGGCGGCCGGTGCAAGGTTGGAGCATGGCACCTCTCGAACCGGCGGAGATCACGGCGGGCCGCCTGCATCTGCGCCCCCTGGCACCCCCGGGACGCCGACGCCGTACACCAGGCCTGCCAGGACCCGGAGATAAGCCGGTGGACAAGAGTCCCGACGCCGTATCTGTACCAACACGCGGTGGACTTCGTCTCACGCCAGTCGCCGCAGAGCTGGGCCAGCGGGACCGGGGCACTGTTCGCGGTGGTGGATGCCACGACCGAGCAGCTCCTTGCCTCGGTCGGACTGGCGGATCTCTCCGGCGACGGCGATGCGAAGATTGGTTACTGCTGCGCGGCGCCGACGCGCGGGCGGGGAGTGACCTCCCAGGCCGTTGCCGCGCTGACCCGCTGGGGTTTCAGAGCTCTGGGGCTGGCCCGGATCGAGTGGCGGGCCGCGGTGGGCAACCTCGCGTCTCGCCGCGTGGCCGAGAAGGCCGGTTTCACCGTGGAGGGCACCCTGCGCCGGGCCCTGCTGCTGGGCGACGGTAACCGGCGGGACTGCTGGGTGGGATCGCTCCTACCGGACGATCCCGCGCCGCGGTGACGCCCCCGACCGGGCCTCAGGTGATCTCGAGCAGCTTCTCCCGGACCGCGTACACGACCGCCTCCATCCTGGAGTGCAGCTGGAGCTTCTCCAGGATGTTCCGGATGTGGTTCTTGACGGTGTTCTCACTGATGTAGAGCTGCTTGGCGATGTCACGGTTGTTCATGCCCTTGGCGACGAGCCGTAGCACCTCCATCTCCCGATCGGTCAGCCGGGGGGTGGGGAGCTGCGGGCGGTCATCCTTGTTCTTGATCATGGCTGCGAACTCGCTGAGCAGCTTCGACGCCATGGACGGGCTGATGAGGCTCTGTCCCCCGTACACAGCGCGGATGTCCGCGGCGACCTCGTCAATAGAGATCTCCTTCAGCAGGTAGCCCATGGCCCCCGCCTTAATCGCGTCGTAGAGGTCGGCCTCCTCATCGCTGATGGTCAGCATGACGATCTTGGCGCTCGGGACAGCCTCCTTGATGGCGCTCGTGGCGTCGATCCCGCCACGGCGCGGCATCCGCACATCCATGAGCACAATGTCCGGCGCCATCTCCTTAGCCATGGTCACCGCCTCAGCACCATCCGCGGCCTCCCCGACGACCTCGATGTCGACCTCCTGCCCCAGCACCATCTCCAGCCCACGCCGGAACAGCGCATGGTCGTCAACGATCAGCACCCGGATGGGGTTCGCCTCCGATGGCGTCGGCAGCATCTCCTCAGAGCGATGCTCCTCCACCGTCATCTGACCTCCCTGGACCACTGCCCGCAGCGCACCGCCCTGCGTGCCTCCACGCGGGGCGGTGCGCCGTGTACTCCGACACCCGAGGCAAATAGTCCCACGTCGGCCGGCGGACGCGGCCTTCAGATCGTCTAAACGGCGGCGGCCGAGCTCACGAAGGCGCCCCGGGTTGGCGACGGCCGCTCGTCCCGCTGATCGGCGCCCGCCGGCCCCGACCTGCCGGCCGCCGCCGAACCGGACAACCGGATGACACCGTAATCGTAACCGACCCGCCGGTAGACGACGCTGGGGAGGCCGAGGTCGACGTCGAGGAAGAGATAGAAATCATGCCCCACCAGTTCCATGTTGGACAGGGCCTCCTCCAGCGACATCGGCTCCGCCTCATGGGTCTTCTCCCGGACGATCAGCGGAGCCTGCTCACTCTGCTCGCCCGCACCGATCCTGGCGGTGGATTCGTCGGCCGGAGCGGCGACGACCGGCCTGGACCCGCCGCTGCCACTCCTTCCGGCGGCACCAGCATCCTCGGCACCAGCCGGTAGGGCAGCCGCCGGCTTCATGCCCTCCAACGGCATGAGACTGCCGAGCGGGACCGAGGTGATCCCGGCCGGCTTGGCGCCAGCGTGGTTGGCGTGGTGGCGGACCCGCCGGTCGGCGGCCCGGCGCAGCCGCTCGGCCAGTTTGCCGGCGGCCAGGTCGAGGGCAGCGTAGCAGTCGGCCGCGGCGGCCTCGGCCCGGATCACCGGACCCCGTGAGTACACGGTCAGCTCGACTCGGTCGCAGACGTCGGACAGCCGGGGATTGCGTTCCTTCGACAGCTCGACATCCACCCGGATGATGTTGGAGTTCAGCCGTTCCAACTTGGCGAGCTTGGCCTGGACATGATTGCGGAACCGTTCCGGAACCGCGGTGTGCCTGCCCTTGACCACGATGTCCACGCGATCCACCTCCTGTTCGCCTGTCCGGCGCCCACGGCCCTCGCCAAGGCTGCCGACCGTGCGCCGGTGTCTCGGAGCTTCCGGAAGGAACCATCTCCGCGGGGCCGAGACGATCCCCCCGGGCGCCCTATCTACGGTTGTCGCACCTTCCCAACGTTCTACGGCTAGCTGCCCGCATTCGGCTCCCTTCCCTTCAGCGGCGGCGCTACTCCGCCCGCCGGCCCGGTATCCGCACGACGAGTGCACTGCGACCGACAAGCGGTCACTCCCGCTCCGTCGGGCCACTCGGCCGTTGCGCCTACTGCCTGGTCAGGCGGTGCGTACTGGTAGTTTCACCCCGGCGGCCCCGTCAAGGCGAGCAAGCGGTCCCGTCCGCGCGTCGGGCCCGAAGCGGCCACCACGGCGACGGCGCTCGCCCGCAGGGCGCCGGCTCGTAGGGCCCGTACCGCCTCACCCGCCGTGGCTCCCGTCGTCAGTACGTCGTCGACCACGACGATGCACGGGTCCGCGGGAGGCCCGTCCGAGAGATCGTCGGCGGCCCGCACCAGCCGGGCCGTGCGGGCGGGACCGACCAAGCCGAAGGCGCCCGTGAGGTTGACGAACCGTGCCGCCGCCCCCAGCCCGGCCTGGTCCGCCGTGTGCCGCACCGGCCGCAGCACGGGAGCGATTCCGACCCGGTGCCCGCGTCGGCGCAGGACCGCGGCCGCCACGGAACACAGCAGCTCGAGGTGGTCGAAACCACGCCGACGCCGCGCGGCGCGGTTCGAAGGCACCGGGACCAGCACCACACCGCGCCCGCGAGGACGGAGACCGGGATGCACGTCAGTGGCACCCACCGCGCCCGACGACACCGCCCGCGCCACCGCCCAGCGGACCGGCCAGGTCGCGCCGGCCACGCTCCTTGTAGGCGAGAAGGAGCGCCCGGACCCGGTCGGCGTAGCGGGCGGCGGCCAGGCACGGCGGCAGCCCTCGCCGCCACGGGGTGGCCAGGGAGCCCGCGGCGGCGAGGAACACGGGACCACGAAGCTCGGCGACACACGCCGGGCACGCCGATGCCCCCCAGTCGCCGCATCCGGCGCAGGCAAGCGGCATGATCAGATCAGCGAGGATCGCGAGATTCCTGGTGAGCAGGGACAACGTGGCTCGAGGCATGACAGGAAGGATCAGCCGCGGGCCGCGGGCCGACCAGCCCCAAGTGGTGATCTGTGGATACCGCCCTCGGCAGTCGTGAAGCGGCTGTGGACAACCCTGGGCGACTCGGTCGGCGACCGGCCCCGCAGCCGAGGTGGTGCGGCCCAGCCGGCACATCCTGGCCAGCACATCCCGGCCAGACCGCGTAATTCCGCCGGCATCCCCAGCATCCATCCCGACCGAGAGCACAGAATCCTCATAGTGGCCGCAGCATGCCCACCACAAGCACGGCATCCTTACCTCGACACACCGAACCTCGACACCGACTGCGACGAGTGGAGACACACCGATGGCCGACGGACCCGGTTGGGCTTCGCCCGGCACACCGCCACCCGGCGCCCCGCAGGGCCCGTGGGGACAGTGGCGGTGGGGCCCGGCCGTCCCGAAACCGGGCATCATCCCGCTGCGCCCCCTCGCTCTGGGCGAGATCCTGGACGGCACGTTCGCCACGATCCGCACGAATCCCGGCGCGACCGTCGGGGTGACGGTGGCGGCCGCGGCGGTGGTGGAGACGGTGTCCACCACCGTCGCGATCAGCGGCGAGGACGCGTCGCCGGGCGCCAGGGCCGCCATCACCGTCGCGATGCTCGGTCTCGATCTCATCCTCGGGCTCTTCCTTTCCGGGGTGCTCAGCGTCGTGGTGAGCGAGGCGACCCTGGGAAGCCGAATCACCACGATCGACGCGGTCCGACGGGTCGCACCACGGCTGCCCGGCCTGCTCGGCCTCACGGTCATCGTGGCGCTGTCGGTGGTGCTGGGGCTGATCGCGCTGCTGGTCGGGGCGATCGTCGTCGGGGTCTACCTGGCGCTGGCCACGCCCGCGTACGTCCTCGAGGGCGGCACCGTGCGCGACGCGCTGCGACGGTCAATCGCGATCGTGCGTGGATCATGGTGGCGAACGTTCGGTATCCTGCTGCTCGCCATGCTGGTGGCGGGGTTCCTCGGTGCGATCTTCGCCATCGCCGCCAGCATCGTGATGGCCTCCTCCGAGTCGGTGTTCGGCGACCCGATCAGGGGTAACCTCACCGTCACCGGCTACATCGTCCAGGCGATCGGCAGTCTGCTCGCTACCACGATCTCCACACCGATCGTCTCCGGAGCCGTCGTCCTGCTCTACGTCGACCTCAGGATCAGACGCGAGGGTCTGGACGTGACCCTCGCCGAGGCGGCCCGCGCCCGCACCGCCGGCCTGCGGCCCTCCGGATGACGCTCGGTGGTCCCGTCACTCGGGACGGAGCTCGGGAGGAGGCTCGGCGGGAACTTTCCAAGCACATCTACAGGAGTCCCGAACCCAGCTGGTGGAGCCGGGCGGTCCGGTGGATCGACGACAAGATCGGGGATCTGGTCCACTGGCTGCTCCCTGGCGGAGACGGCCTCGGCGGAGGGTCGGGTGGTCTCGGGGTCCTCGCGCTCGTCCTCGTACTGGTCGTCGTGGCGGTGGCGCTACGGTGGTGGCTCGGCCCGGTGCGCCGCAGCGCGCGTACCAGGCGGGAGGATGACGACCTGTCCAGTTCGTCGACCGCGGCGCAGTTGCGCGCCGAGGCGGACGGCCACGCCGCCCGCGGAGCCTACGCCGAGGCGGTCCGGTCCCGGCTACGGGCCATCGTGCGGATGCTGGAGGAGAAGGGCGTGCTCGATCCGCGCCCCGGCCGTACGGCCGGTGAACTCGTCGAGGACGTGGCGAGGATCGCGCCGTCCCCCGATGGCGGACCCGACGGTGGGCATCCCCGGGGCGGAACGGACCGGCCGGGCGCGGCGGCGGGCGCGGCGGGCGATGGACCCGGCACGGCGCTCGAGCCGGCCGCGGCGCTCGCCGCGGCCGTCGAGGTCTTCAGCGAGATCTGGTACGGCGGGCGCCCGGCGTCCGCGGCCGGCTACCAGGTCCTGGTCGAGGCCGACCGCGCCCTGGCCCAGCTGCGTCGCGGTACCGGGGGCACCGGCGGCACCGGCAGCGCAGACACCCTCGCGGTCCCGGCATGACCATCCCCGGCGCCCCGGCGATCACCGGCGACCATCTCGGTGGCGGCGGGACGGCGGGCGGCGGGACGGCCGGCGGCCGGTCCGGGCGGGGGTCGCCGAGCGCGTTGCGCAGCGGCCCCAGGCCCCCGGCGGTGCGCCGCGGGATCCTCGTGGTGGCCGTCCTCGGCGTCCTGGTCCTCTGTTACGTGGTCGTCTCGGCGCTGGCCGGGCGGCCCGGCGGCCCGGCCTACCTGAACGTGGCCTCCGCCGAGCCCGGAGGAACCCGGGCCCTGGCCGAGATCCTGCGGGCACGCGGGATCATCGTGTCCGCCACGGACAACCCTTCCGGCGGCCGGCAGCAGGGGCCGAACCCCGGTGGTCCGGGCGGCGGGGTCGGTCCAGCCGGGGCGGGTGACAGAGCGACGCTGGTCGTCGTCCATCCGGGACGGCTCACCCATGACGAGCTGATCGCCCTGCTCGGACGGGTCTGGCAGGGCGCCGACGTCGTCCTCGTGGCGCCGGGCGCCACGGTGCTCGGCGCCCTGGATGTCGGGGTGGTCACGGCAGACTCCGAGCCCGGCGGCAAACTCGGCGCCGGGCTCGGCGGCGAGCAGAGCGATCCGCGGTGCCTCCTGCCCGAGGCGACCACGGCCGGAACAACCTCGATCGGCGCCGACGAGACCTTCACCCGCCAGGGCGACGGAGCCGGTCTCGGCGATATGGCGGTCTCGTTGTGCTACGGCGACCCGCCCGACGAGGCGCGCCTCGCCGTGCTGACCCTCACCCGATCGGGCTCACCACGCGTCAGTGGCGGGCGGCTGGTGCTGCTCGGCTCGGCGGGGTTCCTCACCAACGAGCACCTCGACCGCACGGGGAACGCGGCGCTGGCCCTCGGCCTGCTCGCCCGGCAACCCGTGCTGTCCTGGATCACACCCGACGGGGGCGGGGCCGGCGGGGTCGGCACGAAAAGCATGGTGGATCTGCTGCCGTCCGCCTTCTGGTGGGCCTTTCTGCATATCGTCGTCGTCCTGGCGCTGCTGGCGCTGTGGCGTGGCCGGCGGCTCGGGCCGCCGGTGCCGGAGCCCCTCCCGGTGGTCGTCCGGGCGGCCGAGACGGTCGAGGGACGCGGGCGACTGTACGCGGCGGCACACGCCCGGGACAGGACCGCCGACACGCTGCGGGCCGGGACCCGCGTCCGGCTGGCCGAACGGATGGGCCTGCCCCTGGCCTGGACCCCCGCCGGTTCCCTGAGCCCCGATCCCGTCACTCTGGTGACCGCTGCCAGCGAGCAGACAGGACGGTCACCCTCGGAGATCGGATCGCTCCTGTACGGTTCGGGCATGCCGCCGCAGACCGCCGGACCGCCCGGTCACCTCGGGCGGGCCAGGGACTGGTACCAGTCAGGCCGCTACCCGGCCGAGAACGGACAGCGGCCGGCATCCGGCGAGTCCGGACGGTATCGCGACGGCGGATCCAAGCGGACCGCCGCAGCGGGCGTTCCCCGGGCCGGCCTCGGCGCCCCTCGACGCAATACGCAGGACGCGGCGCTGCTGGCGCTGGCCCACGCGCTCGACGAGCTCGATCGACAGGTAGGCCTACGGTGACATCCCCACGCATCGACGCGCCGACGGCAGCCCCCCCGCCCTCGACCGCATCGTCGTCCGCCGCGGCGCCGGGCCCGGGAGAGCAGCCGGCACCACCGGACGCGCAGACGGCCCGCCGGGCCCTGATCGCGCTGCGCGGTGAGGTGGCCAAGGCGGTGATTGGTCAGGACGCGGCGGTCAGCGGGCTCGTCATCGCCCTGCTGTGCCGGGGACACGCGCTGCTCGAGGGGGTGCCCGGCGTCGCGAAGACGCTGCTGGTCCGCACGCTCGCGACCGCGTTGGCACTGGACACCAAGCGCCTGCAGTTCACCCCGGACCTCATGCCCGGCGACGTCACCGGCTCGCTGGTGTACGACAACCGCAGTTCCGAGTTCACCTTCCGGGAGGGCCCGGTCTTCACCAACCTCCTGCTGGCCGACGAGATCAACCGGACTCCACCGAAGACGCAGGCCGCTCTGCTGGAGGTGATGGAGGAGCGTCAGGTCAGCGTGGCGGGCGTCCCGCGGCCACTGCCGGCCCCCTTCGCCGTCCTCGCCACCCAGAACCCGATCGAACACGAGGGCACCTATCCGCTTCCCGAGGCGCAGCTCGACCGCTTCCTGGTGAAGGTGACGCTGCCACTGCCACCCCGCGACGACGAGGTCCGTGTCCTCGCCCACCATGCGGGCGGGTTCGACCCCTCCGACCTGCCCGCCGCGGGGGTCCGCCCGGTCGCGGGACCAGCGGACCTCGCGGCCGCCCGCGCCGCGGTGCTCACCGTCGGAGTCCACCCGGAGGTGCTGGCCTACATCGTCGACCTGGCCCGGGCGACCCGCGCGGCACCGTCGGTACAGCTCGGGGTGTCCCCCCGCGGCGCCACCGCGCTGCTGGCGACGACCCGGGCCTGGGCGTGGCTGTCGGGACGCGGCTATGCGACCCCCGACGATGTCAAGGCGCTGGCCCGGGCGACCCTGCGGCACCGGATCAGCCTCCGCCCGGAGGCCGAACTGGACGGCGTGACGGCCGACGTCGTGCTCGAACAGGTACTCGCCACCGTTCCGGTGCCCCGGTAGGCGGAAACGGTGGCGATCACCGGCCGTACCGTCGCGCTGGCCCTGTTCGGGGCGCTGGCCGTCGTCCTCTCCCCCGCCCCGGGCCTGACCCTCGTGCTGGTCGATCTGGTGGTGGTGGGCTTGGTCGCCCTCGACCTCGCCCTGGCGGGTGGGGTCCGCACGCTGGAGTTCAGCCGGTCCGGACCGACCGCCGGGCGGCTGGGTCAGCCCGTTCCGCTGGTGCTCGGCGTCACGAACGGCGGCACCCGCACGGTGCGTGCCCACATCCGCGACGCCTGGCCGCCGTCCTCGGGGTCCCGGCCACGGGAGCACCGGGTCACCGTTCCGGCCGGGGAGCGGCGCTTCCTGGAGACGACGCTGCATCCGGCCCGGCGCGGCGACCGGGAGCCGTTCCGCATCACGGTCCGTTCGCTGGGGCCACTCGGCCTCGCCGGCCGGCAGGGACGGCATCACTGCGCATGGCGGGTCCGGGTGCTGCCGCCGTTCACGTCACGCCGCCATCTGCCGGCCGCTCTCGCGCGGCTGCGGGAGGTCGAGGGCGAAGTCGCCATCCGCGGCGCGGGCGCCGGCTCCGAGTTCGACAGCCTGCGGGACTATGTGATCGGCGACGACGTCCGGCTGATCGACTGGCGGGGTACCGCCCGGCGCGGGACCGTCGTCGTCCGCACGTTCCGACCGGAGCGCGACCGCAGGGTCGTCTGCGTACTCGACACGGGTCGGACCTCGGCCGGGCGGATCGGCGATACTCCCCGGCTGGACCATGCGCTCGACGCCGCGCTGCTACTCACCGCGGTGGCGCTGCGCGCGGGTGACCGGGTGGGTCTCGTGGCGCACGACAGCGTTCCCCGGATCACCCTGCCAGGCAGGCACGATCATGGGCTGCTCGCCCGGATGAGCGACGCGATGGCCACCCTGGAACCGGCCCTGGTCGAGGCCGATCATGGCGGAATCGTGTCGACGGTACTGCGCGGGACTTCGCGGCGGTCCCTGGTCGTCCTGTTCACCGACCTGGTGCCGGCGGTGATCGAGGAAGGGCTGCTCCCGGCCCTGCCAACGCTGGCCGCGCGGCATACTGTCGTGGTCGCGGCGCTGCGCGACCCGCGCGTGGACGAGATGACGACCGGCCGCGGTGACGTCCGTGAGGTGTACGCGGCCGCGGCGGCCGAACAGACTCTGCTGCGGCGACGGGAGCTCACCGCGACGCTGCGCCGCCGCGGGGTCGAGGTGGTGGACGCACCGCCGAGCGGCTACGCGGCGGCCGTCACCGACACCTACCTCACCCTGAAATCCCTCGGCCGGCTCCT
>NZ_CDWRCL010000113.1:0-12287 GCF_977927575.1 Frankia sp. CcCS3 | reverse complement strand
ACGCCACACAACGGATCATGCAATCCGAAAATCACCATCAGATCCACGGCCAACCCCGGGACGTACTTACCAAACAGACCCTAGGCCGTTGACCAGCGTCATCGGCTCAGGTGTGGCAGGCGTGAGGGAACAGGCAGAGGGCTGTGGGCCGGCGGCGAGCTGGATCTGGCGGAAGAGAACCTGCCCGATCTGGAAGGTTCCGGAGTCCGGGAGTCCGGTGGCGACGCGTGTTCCGGAGCAGAGCTGGTCTGCGGTAGTGATGTCGGAGCCTTGGCGTACGACGAGTTGCAGCAGGTCGAACCATAGCGGTCCGACCGAACGCAACTCGTCTATCGGGGAGCCGGCGAACTGCGACACAGCGTAGCGGGCGTCGACCGCTGTTGTGAGCTGGACGATCGACAGGCTGCAGCGTGCGTTGGGGTCGCGCAGGGTGTTCAGGTTGTGGGCGCTGCCGATCGTCGTTACGACGTTCACCTTCGTGCCGGGGTAGGCCGTGCGGAGGAGACCGGCCAGCGCCTCGCCGTACTTGTTGTAGGGGCTGTCCGGCTGACCAGTCATGATCGAGACACTGTCGCATTGGCCTATCGCAGCAATTTTCGGCCCGGATGGTGGGGCGGGGTCGGGATCGCCTCCCGGCCAGGGCGGCCACGTCGTCACCACAACCACGACCACGACCACGACGGCAAGGGTCCGCCGCGGGTGGGCACGAACCCAGTGCCAGACACCCCGCCAAGCGCGAATGACAATAGTGGAGCGGCCACTGTGTGATGGGTCCACAGGCGGAACCGGGCCAGGCCAGGGAGGCTTAGGGAAGGGCGGCGCCTTGCTTGGTTTTTCCCTGCTCTTGCGCAGAGAGTTGATCTTCTTGGTGAGGCGGGTGGTGGCGGCAGGCTCGTCGAGGCCGAACAGGTCCAACGAGACGATCTGGCGGAGCGGATGCGGATCAGGCAGAGGGCAGTCGGTGATCTTGACGGGTATCAGCCTGCTGGCGAAGCCCAGCGGGTCGGCGGCGTGGACGGCGCGCCATTTCGCCTGGACGCGGTCGGAGGTCAGGTAGGCCTCGGAGAGCACGGCGATGGTGCGCGCGGCCTCGGTGACGCCTTGCTGGATGCGGAAAGCCCAGATCGAGCCAGGGATGGAGTCCCAGGCCTGGATCAGTACCCGGTAGCCGGCCGCCTCCAGCTGCCAGGCGATCCACTCCGCCCACTGCTGATCGGCCGCGGTGTAGGAGACGAAGAAGTCCGTCTTCGCCGGCCCCCCGCGGTGTCGTCGTCCGAGGGTTGGATCCCCGTATCCACGCCCATGCCCTACAGCATGCCATCCGGTCACGAACCGCTATAGACCCGCCGTCCCGGATGTGAGTCGAACGCGCGACTCCGCCAGTCTCGGTCCTCAAGGAACGCGGGGAGTGCCGTCCTCGCCCGGATAGCATTTCTTGCCGACTTAAGAAAGGGGCGCTCGGTGGTGATCGACAGCATGAACGCCGAACCGGATGTGGATCCGGTCGATCTGACCGTCGAGGTGGCTGTCGAGGTGGCCGGACCGGACGCGGAGCTGGCCGCGGAACGCGAGCACCTCCGGCGCAGCCGGCGGGCGCTGGCGGGGATGCGGGCCGAGATCGAGGGAACGGAGATCGCCGCGGGCGACGCGGTCGTGGACAAGGTGACGAACGCCTACCTGAAGCTGGCGAAGCAACGGCGGCTCGCCAGCTTCACCGAGCAGGAGGATTCGACGCCGCTGTTCTTCGCCCGGGTCGACTACGGGCCCGACGCGCCCCGGGTCCCCGGCCAGCGATTTTACCTCGGGCGGCGGCACGTGCGCGAGGCTGCCGGGGACGATCCGCTGGTCGTCGACTGGCGCACCGAGGTCGCCCGGCCGTTCTACCGGGCGCATCCGGGCGACCCGATGGGGCTCACGGTCCGACGC
Source organism: Frankia sp. CcCS3 (assembly GCF_977927575.1). Lineage (NCBI taxonomy): Bacteria > Bacillati > Actinomycetota > Actinomycetes > Frankiales > Frankiaceae > Frankia > Frankia sp. CcCS3. Next base: position 10,361 of record NZ_CDWRCL010000113.1, on the reverse strand, counting down.
AGGTTCGGCTACGACGGGGCGGAGCTCACCGCGTTCGAGGACGAACCGCTCGTCCCCCGCCGCCCGGCGGCGGGAAAGCCGGCGGCGGGAAAGGCACCGGGAGAGGCGACCGGGCCGGCCGGCGGCCTGCTGGACCGGGAGATCGAGCGGCCCCGCACCGGGCCGATGCGCGACATCATCGCGACGATCCAACCCGAGCAGGACGAGATCGTCCGGGCGGATCTCGCCGTGAGCGTGTGCGTCCAGGGCGCCCCGGGGACGGGCAAGACCGCCGTGGGGCTGCACCGGGCCGCCTATCTGCTCTACGCCCACCGCGAGCAGCTGCGGCGCTCCGGGGTACTCGTCGTCGGCCCCAACCGCGCCTTCCTCGGCTACATCGCCGCGGTGCTGCCCTCCCTCGGGGAGTTCACGGTGCGGCACAGCACCCTCGACGACGTGGTGGGCGCGGTCGCCGTGCGTGGCACGGACCCCGACGACGTGGCCGCGCTCAAGGGCGACGCCCGGGTGGCGACGGTGATCCGTCGGGCGTTGCACGGGGCGATCCGCCTGCCCACCCGGCCGGTCTCCGTGGACACCCGGGTCGGCCGGTGGACGGTCGGCGCCGACGAGTTCGCGGACCTGGCCGCCGACCTGATTGCGCAGCTGCGGGCGGGCGCGTTGCGCTACGGCACCGCCCGGGCACGCCTGGCCGGCCGGATCGCCGAGTCTGTCCGCCGCCGGGCCGAGGCGAGCGGACACTTCTTCACCGACGGGGCACTGCGCACCCTCGCCCGCGGCCGGGCCGTCCGCGAGGCCGTCGAGGCGGTCTGGCCGCGGGCCGACGCGCCGGGCCTGGTGCACCGCCTGCTCACCGACCCGGCGTTCCTGGCGTCGGCGGCCAGCGGGGTGCTCACCGGCGACGAACAGCGCCTGCTGCTGACCGGCGCACCGCGAGGCGGGGCCCGGACGGCGCGCTGGTCGCTCGCCGACGCGTTCTGCATCGATGAGGCCCGGGACCTCATCGAGAGCGAACCGGGCTTCGGGCACGTGATCATCGATGAGGCGCAGGGCCTCTCCGCGATGCAGTGCCGCGCGCTCGGCCGCCGCTGCGCGGACGGCTCCGCCACCGTCCTCGGGGACATCGCCCAGGGCACCACCGGCTGGGCCGCGACCTCGTGGCCGACGTTGCTGGCCCATCTCGGCAAACCCACGGCGCACCTGGAGGTGCTGACCCGCGGCTACCGGGTGCCCGCGGAGATCCTCGACTTCGCGAACCGGATCCTGCGCCACATCGCCCCGGATCTGCGCCCGGCGATCTCGGCGCGGACCACGCGCGGCGCGTTGACGACGGCCCCGACCACCCCGGAGGGGCTCACCGCCGCGGTGGTCGACCACACCCGCCGGACCCTGCCCCACCCCGGCTCGCTGGCGATCATCATCGCCGACCGTGAGGTGGCGGCACTCGCGGCGGCGCTGGACGCCGCGCGGCTGCCGATCGTCCCGCTCGACGGGGACACCCCACCCGGGCGGGCCTGCCTCGTGCCCGCCTCGCTCGCCAAGGGACTGGAGTTCGACCATGTCATCGTGGTGGAACCCGCCGCGATCGTGGCGGGTGAGGCGCGGCCGTTGCAGGGGCTGTGCCGGCTCTACGTCGTCCTCACCCGCGCCGTGAGCGCCCTCACCGTCGTGCACGCCGACGCGCTGCCCGTACAGCTGCGGTGAGCGACCTCGCGGGCCCGATCCGGGTGGTTGCCGTGTCGCCACCGGACGAGTGGGAGAAACTGTCGATGTGGCAGATGAACGAAATGTTCTCGGTGGGGAACTGGAGCCCTGCGGCACCGACCCGGTGACCGGCTTCTACCGCGACGGGTGCTGCAGCACCGGTCCGGAGGACCTCGGCAGCCATACCGTGTGCGCGGTGGTCACCACCGAGTTCCTACGGCACCAGCGGCAGGTCGGCAACGACCTGTCGACGCCCCGACCCGAGTATTCCTTCCCCGGCCTGCGCCCGGGTGACCGCTGGTGCGTGGTCGCGGTGCGGTGGCTGCAGGCCTACGAGGCGGGGGCCGCCGCGCCTGTCGTGCTGGCCTCGACGCACGAACGCGCCCTGGAGGTCATCCCGCTGGAGGCGCTGCGCGCCCACGCCGTCGACGTGCCCGCCGACCCACGATCGCTCGGCTGACCTCGGCCGGCCCCGTCAGTCGCCGGCCCCGTCAGTCGATGACCTCGGGTTCGAGGCCCACGGTGAGCCAGTCGGCGTAGGACAGGCGGGTGATCTCCTCGAGGCGGGCGATGTCGTCGACGAAATACGGCAGCACGGCGCGGCGCTGCTCGGGGGTGAGCTTCGGGCGCCCGCCCTTCTGCCGCTGCAACGCGGTGAGCAGCGGACCGCGGAAGGTCCTGCGCACGGGAACCGGGAAGTGATGCCCGATCCGCCCGCCGGTGCGCAGCGCCGCGCGCAGCACGCTGTTCACGGGGGTGTCCGCGACGAACGGCGTGACGTTCTCGGCGGGCACCAGGTCCACCAGACCCGTCTCGACGCCGAGGAACTCGCAGACCCGGTCCAGCGTGGCGGCGGGGGAGTCGCGCAGGTCCCGGTAGCGCAGCAGCAGGACCTGGTCGCGGGAGAACAGGGTGAACAGATGGCTGAGCTGCTCCCCGTACAGGCCTAGGGAGACGCAGTGCCAGAACTGGGCCCAGCCGGCGTCCCGGCGCTCACGCTCCAGGGCACAGGCCTGGACGAAGTCACGTTCCGGCTCCAGCCCCGCCGCCCACAGATGGGTCCAGTTCGAATGCGCGCGGTCGACCGGGTTGCGCAGCATGACGATGATCCGCGCCTTCGGCAGGAACCGCCTGACCCGGTTCTGGGCGTCCAGGTCGTAGAGGTAGAACGGAGTAGCCTCGCCCTTGAGCGTCCCCGCCGGAGCGGCATCGAACAGCGCCTCGTAGTCGGCCCGCCGCCACACGTGCTCCTGGTACGTCTGGGCGTCACCGGGGCCGCCCCGGGCCGGCGGCGGCCCCGGTGACAGGAAGAACTTCGGCTCCTTCGCCGACGGGAGGAACAGCGCCGGGTGCCGGACGAGTGCCGCGTGCAGCGCCGTCGTTCCGGCTTTCGGCACGCCGATCACGAGGAAGTCGGGAAGGGCCATATGACGGGCGCTCCTGGACGGCTGGGGTCGGTGGGCGACTGGGGTCGGCCGCGGGCGGATCCGGCCGTAGGCAGCCCCGGGGCCGGGGCACGCACCTCACATATTCCAGTAATCCGACCGGGGACCTCAAGATGGTAGCGGTCAGGGCGGGACGGCGTGAACGGAACGGAACGTTCGTCATCCTTACCCCGTCGGTAGGGTTGCTGCGTGGTAATGAGCAAACAGCACCTGGTGGCGACGACCGTACCGCTCCCCGGACTGAGGCCCGCCGTGACCGTGGTCGCGCCGCCCGGTGACGGCCCGGGGTACTGGGCCGGCGCGCCGTGCGCCATTATGGTGGATGGCGTATTCTATCTGGCCTATCGGCTGCGCCGTCCCATCGGGATCGGCCGGGGTTTCGGCGTCGTCATCGCCCGCTCCACCGACGGGGAGAGCTTCACCGAGATCGCCGTCGTGCCCCGGGACCCGTTCGGCGCCGAGAGCCTGGAGCGGCCCGCTCTGGTGGTGACCCCGCAGGGATCATGGCGGCTCTATGTGAGCTGCGCGGCTCCGGGCAGCCCGCACTGGTGGGTGGACCTGCTGGAGGCCGACGACCCCGCGGCGTTCGACCCGGCCCGCCGCCGCACCGTCCTGCCCGGAGATCCGGCCAGCCTCGCCGTCAAGGACCCGGTCGTGGTCCATTACGGCGGGCAGTGGCATCTGTGGGCCTCCTGCCACCTGCTCGACGACCCGCTGGCGACGGACCGGATGGACAGCCGCCACGCCACGAGCCCGGACGGCATGACCTGGACCTGGACCGGAACGGCGCTGGCGCCCCGGCCCGGCTGCTGGGACGCCCGCGGCGTGCGGATCAGTTCCGTGCTCACGGGCGGCTCCCAGTCGGTCGCCCTGTACGACGGTCGGGCCACCGCGGCGGAGAACTGGGCGGAACGCACCGGCCTCGCCGTCGGGGTGACCGTCGACCGGTTCCACGCGGTCGGCACCGAGCCGGTCGCGGTCTGTCCGGACGGGGACGGCGCCCTGCGCTACGTCAGCGTGGTCGAGCTCCTGGACGGCGGCCGGCGGCTGTACTACGAGGCCTCCCGGCCGGACGGCAGCCACGAGCTGCGCACGGAGCTGCACCCGGCCCCCTGAGCTGCCCCCGGTGTCCTGAACGCCGTCGTTTTCCCTGGTTGGCGGCGTCTTGGCGGGGGTGCTGCCGGCCTTAGGGAGGGGCCGCGTCCAGGGAGAGGCACGGCGGTGCTCGCGCGACGAGGGCGCGCCCTGCCCGCGGGTTCGGGTCAGGCGATGGCCGTTCGGATGGGTTCGCGGTCAGTCAGGCCCACGCCGCCGCGCGGAGCATCGGTCTCCCCCTTCATCTGACGGAAGATCGAGTCGTTGTCCCAGTACGCGCGTTCGGCGATGATTTTGTCCGGTTCCTGGTCACTGAAGATGTAAAGCACAACGCCTTCGAAATGAACCGGACGACCCTGAGGGGCGATGCCGGCGAACTCGCCCTGATGTGTCCCTGCCAGGGTCACCTCTCGCCAGGAGTAGCCGGGGAGGTCGTATTCTCCGGTGACAGTGACGATGAAGTCCGGTAGGGCAAGAGCGAGCGTTTCGTAGAACTCCTGAACGCCGTTGATTCCTTCGTAGCGGGCGTTTAGCGGGACGACGTCGTAGAAGGCGCGCTTGTCGCGCAGGAAGGTGTCGTAGACCTTCTCCCAATCCTTGGCATTCTCCTGGCGGATGTGCTCCTCGATTGTCGCGCGCTGCCAGGAGATACGCTCCTCGGTGGCAATAGTGGTCATGGTCGTTATTTCCTTGTCCTTCTCGTAGAAGGAGAATTCGTTGCGGATTCATCGTACAACAGGTTTGGGTGCGGAACAGTTCGGCTCTTCGAATTACGGTGCATGTCGTAATTAGGCGGGCACGCGTGGCGGGATGGCTGGAGTTCCGGGATGCGGCCAGCAGGACCGGGTGGACCGGGACGCGGCGTTGCGGCGTCCGCCATGCTGGAGCGGAACGTGCCGCCCGCACCGGTGATGATCGCGACCGTCAGGTCCCTGCGGCCCTTGCCGGCTTCTATCGTGGCGGTGACGCCAGGGCTCGGGGGCGCGCGTGCCCGCGGGTCCGCCCGGTCGGCGGGGGAGGTGGGGGCGGTGCGCGAGATCGCCGGTACCCTGCGCCGGTGGCGGGCGGCGGGCACCGCGTTCGCCGTGGCCACGGTCGTCGATGTCCGGGGCAGCGGGCCGCGCCAGCCGGGTGCGGCGATGGCCGTGGCTGCCGACGGCGAGGTCGTCGGCAGTGTGTCCGGCGGCTGCGTGGAGGGCGCCGTGTACGAGGTGGCCGCCGAGGTGGTCCGCACGGGGGCGCCGGCCTTCGAGACCTACGGGATCTGCGACGACGACGTGTTCGCCGCCGGGCTCACCTGCGGCGGCGTCATCGATCTCGTTGTTACGCCGCACCTGCCGCACCTGCCCGACGGGTCAGATCTGTCGCCCCCACCGGGCCAGCCGGACCTGGGGCCATCGCCGCTCGACGCGGTCCTTGCAGCGATCGCCGCCGACGAGCCGGTAGCCCTGCTGACCGTGGCCGGTGGCGAGCGGCTGGGCAGCCAGGTCGTGGTGTGGCCGGAACGGACCGCCGGTTCGTCGGGTGCGTCCGAGGTGTCCGGGCTCGACGAGGCCGCGGTCGACGACGCCCGTGGCATGCTCGCGGCCGGGCTCAGCGGCCTGCGTCGCTACGGTCTCCACGGGCAGGGGGGTCGCCGCGGGCAGGAGGGCCCTCGCGGGCAGCGGCGACCCGACGCGGTACCGGTGTTCGTCCGTTCGTTCGCGCCCCCGCCGCGGATGCTGGTCTTCGGGGCGATCGACTACGCCGCCGCGGTGGTCCGCATCGGGCGTTTCCTCGGTTACCGGGTGACGGTGTGCGACGCGCGGCCGGTCTTCGCCACTCCTCGCCGGTTCCCTGACGCCCACGAGGTGGTATGCGAGCGACCGGCGGCGTTCCTCGCCCGCACCGAGGTCGACGCGCGCACGGTGATCTGCGTCCTCACCCACGACCCCAGATTCGACCTCCCGGTGCTGCGCGCGGCGCTGCGCTCCCCGGCCGGATACGTCGGGGCGATGGGGTCGCGGCGCACCCACGCCGACCGGCTGCGCCGGCTGCGCGAGGACGGGGTGAGCGAGCCAGACCTGGCCCGGCTGCGCTCACCCATCGGACTGGATCTGGGTGCGCGCACGCCCGAGGAGACAGCCGTCTCCATCGCCGCGGAAATCATCCAGAACCGGTGGGGCGGGAGCGGCCGCCCGTTGCGGGCCACCCGCGGCCGCATCCACGCCGAACCTGGCGAGGCCGGCGAGGCCACGGACGGGTGCACGGGAACAGCAAGATAATCAACGGTGTTGACGAGCATCCGCGTTCAAGATCATAAAAGAACGAGATCATAATCCGACGCCCCGGACGTGATCGATGGTGCCCGAACCGCGGCCGGAGTCAAACTCAGGGGGTGAGACGCCAGGGTCGACGGGGCCGTGGCGGGAGCTGGCCGGAGGGGTGGCGTACGTGCGCATCGCGATGTCGCTGGGGTACAGCGGAGGTTTCGAGGAGACCGTCTCGGGGCTCGCCGACTACGAGAAGGCCGGGCTCCAGGTCATCCAGGTCGCCGAGGCCTACAGCTTCGACGCGGTCAGCCAGCTGGGGTTCCTCGCCGCCCGGACCTCGCGCGTCGAGATCGCCTCGGGGATCATGCAGCTCTACACGCGCACCCCGAGCCTCATCGCGATGACCGCCGCGGGCCTCGACTTCGTCTCGCGCGGGCGGTTCACCCTCGGGATCGGCGCGTCGGGGCCGCAGGTCATCGAGGGTTTCCACGGTGTCCCCTACGATGCCCCGCTGGGCCGGACCCGCGAGACCATCGAGATCTGCCGGAAGGTCTGGCGCCGGGAGGTCCTCGAGTACCACGGCCGTCACTACGACATCCCGCTCGCCGCGGGGCGGGGGACCGGTCTCGGCAAGCCTTTGAAGATCATTAACCGGCCGGTGCGGGACCGGATCCCGATCGTGCTGGCCGCGCTCGGCCCGAAGAACGTCGAGCTCGCCGCCGAGCTCGCCGAGGGTTGGATGCCCGCCTTCTACCTGCCGGACAGCGCGGACGAGGTGTGGGGCGAGGCGGTGCGGGCCGGTACGGCCAGGCGGGACCCGGCGCTCGGCACCCTGGACGTCTGGGCCGGGGCCTCCCTGGCCGTCGGCGACGACGTCACCGCGCTGCGCGACACCGACCGGCCGCAGGTCGCGCTGTACCTGGGGGGCATGGGCGCGCGGGGCTGCAACTTCTACAACGACCTGGCCCACCGCTACGGCTACGCCGCGGAGGCGAAGCTCGTCCAGGACCTCTACCTCGCGGGCCGTAAGGGGGAAGCCGCCGCCGCGGTGCCGGCCGGCCTGCTGGAGAGGCTCTCCCTGATCGGGCCGCGCGGCTGGGTGGCCGAGCGGCTCGCCGTGTTCGCGGAGTCCGGGGTCACGACGCTCGCGGTCAATCCGGTGGCGCCGACACACCTGGAGCGGGTGCGTCTCATCGAGCAGATCCGCGAGCTCGCCGACGGCCTTTGATGGCTCTCCGCCTGAGGCGGGGGATTCCAAGATGACTTTTACGTCACGATAGGGTCATCGGCGTGGGCGGACCGCGGTGGGCGTACCGTGACGGCCCCGCCGTCACCGACGGTCTGACCAACGGTGACACGCGTGAGCAGATCGCGGCGGGTCCAGGGGTGGCGGATCCAGCGGCAGCGGATCTACCGGCGGCCGATCCGTACCCGTCCCGGTCCCGCGGCCGGACCAACGCGCTGTGGACGATCGTCGACCAGGTCGTGTCGAGTGGCACCAACGCGGCGATCAACTTCATCATCGCCCGCCGGGTCGACCCGACCGAGTTCGGTGCGTTCGCGATTGCCTACACGATCTTCGCGATCGTCGTCGGCCTGTCGCGCGCGGCTGCCACGGCGCCCCTGGGGATCAGCTACGCCGCCGCCCCGGCCGCGTTCCGCGCCGCCGCTCGCGCCGCGTCCGGCCTGGCCCTGGTACTCGGTGCCGTCGTGGGCGCCGGCCTGATGGCGGTCGGTAGCGTCCTCGAGGGCGTGGTCGGGACGAACCTGATCGCGATGGGTGTGGTCATGCCGGCCCTGCTGGTGCAGGACGCCTGGCGCTACACGTCGTTCGCCCAGGGACGCCCCCTCCGCGCCGTCGTCAACGATCTCGTCTGGGCGGCCGGGATGGGCGTGGGCATCGTCCTGCTGGCCATTGGCGGGCCGGAGGCGGCCATCGGCGGGCGGGCCGCGGCCGGCGGCGCGCCGGTGATGGTCCTCGTCTGGGGTGCCGCCGCGGCGCTGGCCGCGGTGGTCGGCATCGGGCAGCATCGGGTCTGGCCCGCCCCGCGGCGGGCGCTCGCCTGGTTCGCTGGTCACCGCGAGACGGCCGGCTTCATGACCGCCGAGTTCGTGACGGTCCAGGGGGCGCAGCAGACGTCGATTCTGATCATCGCCGGGATCGGCTCGCCATCGCTCGTCGGTGCTCTGCGCGGTCTGCAGACCCTGCTCGCCCCCACGACGAACCTGGCCGTCGCGTTGATGAGCTTCGCGATCCCCGAGTTCGCCCGCCGCAGGGGCGCCCCGGCCCGTCGGATCATCCGCGCCGCCTACGCCGTGTCCGCGCTGGTGGTTGCCTCCAGCGTGCTGTGGACCCTCATCTTCCTGATCCTCCCCGACGATTTCGGGGCGGCCCTGCTCGGCGACACCTGGAGCCAGACCCGTGAACTCCTTCTCCTCGCGATGATCGCGCAGGCCGGGCCGGCGCTGTCGGTGGGACCGGTCGCCGTGCTCTACGCCTTCGGCCGGACCAGGCTCACCTTCTGGATCAATCTTTTCTTCACGCCCTTCCTGCTCTCCGGCCCGGTCACGGGCCTCCTCCTCGGCGGAGCCAAAGGGGTGATCATCGGTAACGTCATTGTGTTCTGGGCGACGATCCCGCCCTGGATCTACCAGCTCCACAAGCAGACCCGTGCCGTCGGCCGTGAGTGACCTCCCCGTCCGAGCCCGGGCGTGCTACCCGGCGGCGGACGAAGGTGTGGTCCCGGCCGGGGTCATTTCCCTGATCTTGGATCCGGCAGGCATGATGAGCGGGATCTGAGCTGCCGGACCGCACCGGGCCGGCCGTGTGAGGCCTTGGCCTTCCCCGGGAAGGTACGTCGCGGGATCGAGGAGGAGAGGAGGAGTGGCGACCTATCTGCTCGGCCTCGGTTCCGCGGTGTGTTTCGCGGTGGCCGCGGTGATCCAGCAGCGGGTTGCCTTCCGGGCGCCGCCCGATGACGTCCTGCGGCTGCGGCTGCTGCTGTGGTTGGTGCGGCGACCGTGGTGGGATGTCGGGGTCGCCGTCGCGGTGGTCGGCAGTGTGCTGGCCGCGGCGGCGCTGAGCCGGGGCGCGGTGGCCCTCGTCGAATCCCTGCAGATCTGCCAGCTACTGTTCGCCCTGCCGCTCGCCGCCCTGCTGGCGCAGCGGGCGGTGCCGCGCCGCGACTGGGCGGCGGCCGCGGCGACGGCCGGTGGCCTCGTGCTCTTCCTGATCGCCGGAGATCCGCACCCGGGCGATCCGGGGGCCGTTTCGACGTTCGGCTGGGTCCTCACCGGCGCGGTGGCCGGCGGGCTGGTGTGCGGTGCGGTGTGGGGGACGCGGCGGCTCACCGCTGCCCGGCGGGCCCCGATGCTGGCTACGGCCGTGGGCCTGCTGTCCGCGATACAGGCCGCCCTGACCAGCAGCATCGGTCACCTGCTGACCACCCGCGGGATCGATGCGGTCCTGGTGTCCTGGCAGCCCTGGTCGGTCGTGGCCACGGCGATCGTCGGTGCGTTGCTGCTGCAGAGCGCCTACGAGATGGCGCCGCTGCCGGCGTCGCTGCCCGCCGCGGTGAGCAGCGAGCCGCTGGCCGGGGTGGTGATCGGGGTGGCCCTGCTGGGCGGCGACCTGCGGCTGGCGCCCCTCGCGTTGGTCGGTGAGGTGCTCGGACTGGCCGTGATGGTCACGGGTGTCCGCACGTTGGCGACGTCTCCGCTGATCACCGGGCAGATGTCGCGGCTGGTGGCGAGGCAGGCCCAGGGGCGGCTGTCCCGGCTGGAGGAACAGGTGCACCATGACCTGGAGCGGCTGCGCGCCGACCTGCGCCGCAGCCGGCGGGCCGGCGTCCCGGGGCCGGCGTTGCGC
>NZ_CDWRCL010000112.1:0-12355 GCF_977927575.1 Frankia sp. CcCS3 | reverse complement strand
CCGGTGCCTCGCTCGTCTGGGTTCCGCGGCGGGCCGGTGACCGCGGCGCGGTCTCGGCCGGGCTGCTTCCCTCGCTGCTGCCCGGCGGCCGCCCGGTCACCGACGCCGCCGGGCGCGCCGAGGTCGAGGAGGTCTGGGGGGGTCCGCTGCCCGGCGCGCCCGGCCGCGACACCGACGGCATCCTGGCCGCCGCCGCGGCCGGGCGGCTCGACGGGGTGATCGTGGCCGGGGTCGACGCGGAGGACCTGCCGAATCCGGCGAGTGCGCTCGCGGCGCTCGCCCGGATGCCGTTCTGCGTCTCGATCGAGCTGCGCCGGTCGTCGATCGCCGAGGTCGCGGACGTGGTGCTGCCCATCGCCCCGGTGGCGGAGAAGGCCGGCTCGTTCGTCGACTGGGAGGGCCGGCTGCGACCGTTCCAGCGGGCCCTGGACACCCCGGCCCTGCCGGACGTCCGGGTGCTGCACCTGCTCGCCGCCGAGATGGGCCTCGACCTCGGCTTGCCCGACGCCGGCGCGGCCGCCCGCGAGCTGCGCGCCCTGGGCCGGGCCGGCGACGGTGTGAGCCGGGTGCCCGCCCCGTCGGAGCCGATCGCCGAGCCGCCGGTCGCGGGGGTGGGTGAGGCGGTGCTCGCGACCTGGCACCAGCTCGTCGACGACGGCGCTCTGCAGGCCGATGAGCCCTACCTGGCGGGCACCGCGCGCCCGGCGGTGGCCCGCCTGTCCGCCGCGACCGCCGCCGAGATCGGCGCCGTGGCCGGGGGGCGGGTAACCGTCACGACCCCCCGCGGCTCGATCACCCTGCCCGTCGAGGTCACGGCGATGCCCGACCGGGTGGTCTGGGTGCCGACCCACTCGCCGGGCTCGCACGTGCGCCGGACGCTTGCCGGGCACGCCGGGGTCCTCGTCCGGGTGGGCGCCGCCGGGACGAGCACCCCCGCCGAGGACGATCCCCCTGCCGGGGACGACACTCCCGCCGGGGACGACACTCCCGGAGGCCGCGCATGAGCGCCACCCCGCCCACGCTCGTCTGGGCCGCGGCCGCGGATCCGGACCTGCATGCGTTCGCCGACGACCCGTTCTGGCTGATCCTGCTCAAGGCCGTCGCGGTGTTCGCCTTCCTGCTGCTGATGACGCTGTTCGCGATCGTGTTCGAGCGCAAGGTCGTCGCGAAGATGCAGCAGCGGGTCGGCCCGAACCGCCACGGCCCGAGGGGCTGGCTGCAGAGCCTCGCCGACGGCGCCAAGCTGATGCTCAAGGAAGACCTCATCCCGGTACTCGCCGACAAGCCGATCTTCATCCTGGCGCCGATCGTCTCCGCGGTGCCCGCGTTCCTCGCCTTCGCGGTGATCCCCTTCGGTCCGGAGGTCTCGATCCTCGGGGAGCGGACCACGCTGCAACTGGCGGACCTGCCGGTGAGCGTGCTCTACCTGCTGGCGGCCGCCTCCCTCGGTGTCTACGGGCTCATCCTGTCGGGCTGGTCGAGCGGGTCCACCTACCCGCTGCTCGGCTCGCTGCGTTCGGCCGCGCAGATTATCTCCTACGAGGTCGCGATGGGGCTCGCGTTCGTCGCGGTGTTTATCTACGCCGGCACGCTGTCGACCTCCGGCATCGTGGCGAGCCAGTCGGGTCGCTGGTACATCGTGCTGGTGCCGTCGTTCGTCCTGTACTGCATCTCGATGGTCGGCGAGACGAACCGGACCCCCCTCGACCTCCCCGAGGCCGAGGGCGAACTGGTCGGCGGGTTCCACACCGAGTACAGCTCCATCAAGTTCGCGTTCTTCTTCCTGGCCGAGTACATCAACATGGTCACCGTCTCGGCGATCGCGACGACCTTGTTCCTCGGGGGCTGGCAGCCTCCGCCCATCCCCGGCCTGTCCGGTCTGAACTCCGGCTGGATTCCGCTGATCTGGTTCGTCCTCAAGCTGCTGGCGTTCCTGTTCTTCTTCATCTGGCTGCGCGGGACGCTGCCGCGGCTGCGGTACGACCAGTTCATGAGCTTCGGCTGGAAGGTGCTCATCCCGGTCGGTCTGGTCTGGGTGCTGGCCGTCGCGACCTTCCGCGTCTACCAGAAGCACGTGGACGACCGCACGCCCTGGCTCGTCGGGTTCGGCGTGGTCGTCGGCATCCTGCTGATCGTCGCGCTCATTGATCCCGGCGGCGCGAGGCACCAGCGGGAGCTGGAGGAGGCCGAGCAGCGCAAGTTGGCCGAGGCGCCGAGCCTCGACCGCATCCCGTGGCCGCCCCCACCGCCGGCCGGTGGACGGGGCCGTCCGGCGGTGTCCGCCGGTGCCTCGGCCAACGGGTCGTCCACTGTCATCCCCGCGGACCCCGGTCCGCGTCAGGAGCGTTGAGTCATGGGGATCCTCGACCCGTACAAGGGGTTCGGCGTCACCTTCGGGACGATGTTCAAGAAGCCGACGACCGAGCAGTACCCGGAGGAAAAAAAGGAGACCGCCCCGCGTTTCCACGGCCGTCACCAGCTCAACCGGCATCCCGACGGCCTGGAGAAGTGCGTCGGGTGCGAGCTGTGCGCCTGGGCGTGCCCGGCCGATGCGATCTATGTCGAGGGCGCGGACAACACCGAGGCTGAGCGGTACTCCCCGGGCGAGCGGTACGGCCGCGTCTACCAGATCAACTACCTGCGGTGCATCCTGTGCGGGCTGTGCATCGAGGCCTGCCCCACCCGGGCGCTGACGATGTCCAACGACTACGAGCTCGCCGACGACAGCCGACAGGATCTGATCTTCACCAAGGAACAGCTGCTCGCTCCGCTGCGCGAGGGCATGGAGGCGCCGCCGCATCCGATGCGGCTCGGCTCCAGCGAGACCGACTACTACACCCGCGACCCCGATGCCCCGCTGCCCTGGCAGGCCGCGGGGCAGGAGCAGGCCGCGGGGCAGGCCGCGGAGCGGGAGGCAGCAGACGTCATCGCCCGGCGGACGGCGGGCGAGCACTCCCGGGCGGACGAGGTTCCCGCCCACGGCGCCGGTTCGGAGCGACCACGATGAACCACGAGATCCTCGCCGCCGCGGCGGGGGACATCACCAGCACCTCCACCGGTGAGGCCGCGACCTTCTGGATCCTCGCCCCGGTCGCGGTGCTGGCCGCACTCGGCATGGTGATGGTCCGCAGCGCCGTGCACTCGGCGCTGCTGCTGGTGGCCAACCTGTTCTGCGTCGCGGTGTTCTACCTGATCCAGGAGGCACCGTTCCTCGGGTTCGTGCAGATCATCGTCTACGCGGGCGCGATCATGGTGTTGTTCCTGTTCGTGCTGATGCTCGTCGGGGTCGACTCGTCCGACTCGCTGGTGGAGACCATCCGCGGTCAGCGCCTCGGCGCGATCGTCTTCGGCCTCGGCTTCGCGGGCCTGCTGGCCTTCCCGATCGGTTCGGCGATCGACGGCGGGAGCGCCACGGGCTTGTCCGAGGCGAACACCGGCGGCAACGTCCAGGCGATCGGCCGCCTGCTGTTCACCGACTATGTCTTCGTCTTCGAGGCGATCTCGGCGCTGCTTGTCGTCGCCGCGATCGGCACGATGATCCTCGGCCACCGGGAACGCGAAGGCGGCCGGATCAGCCAGCGGGAGTGGATGCGGCGGCGCTTCACCGAGGGCCGTCAGGTCACCCCGCTGCCCGGGCCGGGGGTCTTCGCCCGGCATGACTCCGCCGACACGCTCGGGCTGTTGCCGGGCGGCGGGCGCGCCTCGGGCATCGGGGGCATCCCCGAGACGCCCGGCGAGCCGGGCGGCGGCATCTCCCGGGACGCGAACGGCTCGGCGCCCATCGGCGCCGGTAAGGGGGACGGTCGATGAACCCCGCGAACTACCTGATCCTCTCCGCGCTACTGTTCACCATCGGCACGGTCGGGGTCCTCGTCCGGCGCAACGCGATCGTCGTGTTCATGTCGGTGGAGCTCATGCTCAACGCCGCGAACCTGACTCTGGTCACGTTCTCCCGCATTCACGGGACCCTCGACGGGCAGATCATGGCCTTCTTCGTCATGGTCGTCGCCGCGGCCGAGGTCGTCATCGGCCTGGCCATCATCCTCAGCATCTTCCGAACCCGTCACTCGGCGTCGGTGGATGACGTGAACCTGCTGAAGTACTAGATCCCAGCCAAGCACGAGTACGAGCGCGAGCACCAGATCTTGACCAGCATTCCCACCGCGGACCGGGTCGGGTGGACTCTCCGGTCCGCTCCCGCCGCCGGAACGCGGCTGCGACCGGCCGTCGGCCACGGAAGAACGGACGACACTGCAGTGACGCATTATCGCCAATGGCATCCGCGGCGGAGTCGCGATGAACGCTGACCCGCTTCTGCTCGCCGCCGCCGAACATGGCGGCAGCAAGATCCATTATGCGGCCGCGTCGGGGGTCTTCTCGCTGACCTGGCTGCTCATCGCGCTTCCGTTGGCCGGAGCCGCGGTGCTGTTGCTCGGCGGCCGGCGGACCGACGGGTTCGGGCATCTGCTCGGCACACTGACCTCCGCCGCCAGCTTCGTGATCGGTCTGGTGCTGTTCGCCGGCCTGCTCGACCGCCCCGGTGACGACCGGGCGCTGTCCCAGCAGCTGTACTCCTGGATTCCAGTCAACGGTTTCCAGGTGGACGTCGGTCTGCTGGTCGACCAGCTTTCGGTCGTCTTTGTGCTGCTGATCACCGGGGTCGGGACACTGATCCACATCTACTCGATCGGCTACATGGCGCACGACCCGGTCCGGCGGAAGTTCTTCGCCTACATGAACCTCTTCCTGGCGTCGATGCTGCTGCTCGTCCTGGGCGACAATTTCCTGTCGCTCTACGCCGGCTGGGAGCTGGTCGGGCTGTCGTCCTTCCTGCTCATCAAGTTCTGGGAGTACAGGCCGGCCGCCGCCACCGCGGCGAACAAGGCCTTCTACATGAACCGGGTCGGGGACGTCGGGCTGGTGCTCGCGATCATGTTCATGTTCGCCACCGTCGGGTCGACGAGCTACGCCGACGTGTTCGGCTCGGCCGCCGCGGGCGTCATCGGTTACGGCACGATCACCGCGATCGCGCTGCTGCTCCTGCTCGGCGCGTGCGGCAAGTCCGGTCAGTTCCCACTGCAGGCCTGGCTGCCGGACGCCATGGAGGGCCCGACCCCGATCTCCGCGCTCATCCATGCGGCAACCATGGTCACCGCCGGGGTCTACCTCATCGTGCGGGCCGGGCCGATCTTCAACGAGACGCAGGCCGCTCGCACCGTCGTAGTGATCATCGGGGCGGTCACGATCCTGATTGGCTGCGTCATCGGCTGCGCCTACGACGACATCAAGAAGGTGCTGGCCTACTCGACGGTCAGCCAGATCGGGTACATGTTCCTCGCGGTGGGGCTGGGACCGGCCGGCTACGCGATCGGCATCATGCACCTGCTCGCCCACGGCTTCTTCAAGGCCGGCCTGTTCCTCGGATCCGGCTCGGTGATCCACGCGATGCACGACGACCAGGACATGCGCCACTACGGCGGGCTCTGGCGGTACATGCCCATCACCTGGGTGACCTTCGGTTTTGGCTACCTGGCGATCATCGGGTTCCCCGGGTTCTCCGGCTTCTTCACCAAGGACCGGATCATCGAGACCGCCTTCGACAAGGGTGGGACATCGGGATACCTGCTCGGCTCGATCGCGCTGCTGGGCGCGGGCATCACCGCCTTCTACATGTCCCGGCTGTTCCTGATGACCTTCCACGGCAGGCCGCGCTGGACGACGGAGGGCGAGCACGTCCGGCATCCGCACGAGTCCCCGGTGTCGATGACCGGGCCGATGATCGTGTTGGCCGTCGGCTCGGTCCTCGCCGGTGGCCTGTTCGTCCTCGGCCACTCGTTGCAGGACTGGCTCGAACCGGTCGCCGGGACGCACGTCGAGGGCGTCCACACCTTCTCGCCGCTCGTCCTCACCCTGCTCACACTGGTGGTCACCGTCGGCGGCTTCGCCGGCGCCTATGTGCGCTACCAGCTGCGCCCGGTCGAGGCGACGGCCCCGCCGGACTCCAAGGTCACCCTGGTCACCGTCGCCGCCCGTCACGACCTGTTCGCGAACACCTTCAACGAGACCGTCGCGATGCGGCCTGGCCAGTACCTGACCCGTTTCCTGGTCTGGCTGGACCTCGTCGGCGTCGACGGGCTCGTGCGGAGCAGCGCCGCCGCCATCGGCGGCCTGTCGGGGCGGATGCGCCGCCTCCAGACCGGCTTCGTCCGGTCCTACGCTCTGTCAATGTTGGGAGGTGCCGTCCTCGTGGTCGGCGCGCTGTTGCTGGTGAGGGCGGGCTGACATGCACACAGTCCCCTGGTTGACGATCATGTTGATCGTCCCGGTCGCGGGTGCGATGATCGTCGCCGCTCTGCCCCGCCGGCTGTCGACCCTCGCCAAGCAGCTCACCCTCGGGCTCTCGCTGGCGGTCCTGGTGCTCGCGGTCCTTGCGACTGCTGCCTACGACCCGAACAAGGCCGGCTTCCAGTTCGGCCAGTCCTACGACTGGATCAAAACCTTCGGCATCTCCTACTCGGTGGGAGCCGACGGCATCTCGCTGGTGCTGATCCTGCTGGCCGCGCTGCTGGTGCCGGTCGTGGTCCTGGTGTCCTGGGACGAGGCAGACGCGGATGGCGGGACGACCGGCGCGACGGACCCGACCGGCGCGGCCGCCGTCGGGGCGGACGGCTCCGGGCCCGGAGCCGGGACGCGGAGCAGGCGGTCGGTCCCGGCGTTCTTCGCGCTGTTGCTGGCGCTGGAGGCCGGGATGATCGGCGTGTTCGCCGCCACCGACGTCTTCCTCTTCTACGTCTTCTTCGAGGCGATGCTCATCCCGATGTACTTCCTCATCGGGAGCTACGGCCCGGTCAGGGAGCAAGCGCAGCGCTCCTACGCGGCGGTCAAGTTCCTGCTCTACAGCCTCTTCGGTGGCCTGCTGATGCTCGCCGCCGTGATCGGGCTGTACGTCGTCTCCGCCGACAACCTCGGCAGCGGAACCTTCGACTTCGCCACCCTGCGGCAGATGGACATCACCCCCGAGGTGCAGAAGCTGCTGTTCCTCGGCTTCTTCCTGGCGTTCGCCATCAAGGCCCCGCTGTTCCCGTTCCACACCTGGCTGCCCGACGCCGGCGCGCAGTCGCCCACCGGCGGCGCGGTGCTGCTGGTCGGGGTGCTGGACAAGGTGGGCACGTTCGGACTGATCCGGTACTGCATCCCGCTGTTCCCCGACGCGGCCGACTACTTCGCCCCGCTGGTGCTGGGGCTGGCGGTGACCGGCATCTTCTACGGCGCCCTGCTCGCCATCGGGCAGCGGGACATGAAACGGCTGGTCGCCTACACCTCGCTGGCCCACTTCGGCTTCATCGCGCTGGGCACCTTCGCCTTCACTTCCCAGGCGGGCAGCGGCGCGGTGCTCTACATGGTCAACCACGGCCTGTCCACCGGCCTGCTTTTCATGGTCGTGGGCTTCCTGGTGGCGCGCCGCGGCACCCGTGACGTCGGCGCTTACGGTGGTCTGGCCAGGGTGACGCCGGTGCTCGCCGGGGTGTTCCTCGTCGCCGGACTGTCGTCGTTGGCGTTGCCCGGGACGAACAGCTTCGTCAGCGAGTTCCTGGTGCTGATGGGGACGTTCACCCGGAACAAGCCGCTGGCGATCGTCGCGACCACCGGCATCGTGCTGGCCGCGATCTACATCCTGTACCTCTACCAGCGGACGATGACCGGGCCGGTGGTGCACGAGGAGAACAAGGTCCTGGTCGACCTCAGCCTGCGCGAGAAGCTCGTCGTCGCCCCGATGGTCGCGCTCATCGTCGCGCTCGGGGTCTACCCCAAGCCGCTGCTCGACATCATCACGCCGACGGTGACGGCGACCTATGCCGATATCGGCAAGTCTGACCCGGCTCCGACGCACTCGGTGACCGCGGAGTCCGGAGGCCACTCGTGAGCGCCACACCCGACCTTCTCCTGGCGCAGGAATCGAACCCGATGATCACGCCGCCGTCGATCGAGTACTCCTCGCTCAGCCCGATCCTGATCGTGTTCGGGGTCGCGCTCGTCGGGGTGCTCGTCGACGCCTTCGCCACGAAGCGGGCCCGGCGGACCTTCCAGCCGATCCTGGCGGGTGCGGGCTTCGTCGCCGCGCTCGTGGCCGTGGCGGTGCTGCATGGCCGGCAGGCCATCCTCGCCTCCGGTGCGCTGGCGATCGACGCGCCGACCCTGTTCATGCAGGGCACGATCCTGGTCTTCGCCCTGCTGTCGGTGCTGCTGGTGGCCGAACGCCAGCTTGACTCGTCCGGCGGGGCGATCGTGGCCTCGGCCGCGATCACTCCAGGCTCGAAGGGATCGACGGCGCAGCAGACCTCGGCAGACGTGCAGACCGAGGCGTATCCGCTGATGGTCTTCTCGGTCACCGGGATGATGCTCTTCGTCGCATCGAACAACCTGCTGGTGATGTTCGTGGCGCTGGAGATCCTCTCGCTGCCGCTGTACCTGCTGGCCGGGCTCGCCCGCCGCCGCCGGCTGCTGTCGCAGGAAGCGGCGATGAAGTACTTCCTGCTCGGGGCGTTCTCCTCGGCCTTCTTCCTCTACGGCGTCGCGTTTGCCTACGGATTTGCCGGCAGCGTGGAGTTCGGGGCGATCGCGGACGCGGTCGGCAACGCCGGTGTGAACGACACCTACCTCTATCTGTCGTTCGCGCTGCTGGCGGTGGGTCTGTTCTTCAAGATCGGCGCCGCGCCGTTCCACTCCTGGACGCCGGATGTCTATCAGGGCTCGCCGACGCCGGTTACCGCGTTCATGGCGGCGGGGACGAAGGTCGCCGCGTTCGGCGCCCTGCTGCGGGTCTTCTACGTCGCCTTCGGGGGGCTGCGCTGGGACTGGCGACCAATCCTGTGGACGATCGCCATCCTCACCATGCTGGTCGGCGCGGTGCTTGCCCTGACCCAGCGCGACATCAAGCGCATGCTGGCCTACTCTGCGATCGCGCACGCCGGGTTCCTGCTGGTGGGCCTCGCCGGCACCAACACCGACGGCCTGCGCGGCTCGATGTTCTACCTGGTGACCTACGGCTTCACGACGATCGCCGCCTTCGCCGTGGTCTCCCTGGTCCGTACCGGCGACGGCGAGGCCGGCGACCTGTCCCAGTGGCGGGGGCTCGGCAGGACCTCGCCCCTGCTGGCCGGGACGTTCTCGTTCCTGCTGCTCGCGCTCGCGGGGATCCCGTTGACGAGCGGGTTCACCGGGAAGTTCGCGGTGTTCCAGGCCGCGATCGCCGGGGACGCCACCCCGCTGGTAGTCGTTGCACTGGTGTGCAGCGCCATTGCCGCCTTCTTCTACGTGCGGGTCATTGTGCTGATGTTCTTCTCCGAGCCGTTCGCCGAGGGTCCGGTGGTGGTGACCCGCCCGACGTTGACTTTCGCCGCGGTCGCCATCGGCACTGTGGCTACTCTTGTACTGGGAGTAGCGCCACAGCCACTCCTGGACCTCGCGACGACCGCCGCGACGTCCGGCTTCGTACGCTGACGGTGGTATGAGCGATATCGGGCTGGACGTCGTGGGGATCAGGACCGATCCTGATCTGGAAAAGGCCGTGCGGATGGGTCTTGTCCGGGTGGAGGGTCTGCTGCGCGAGTCGGTGCGCAGCGAATCCGCCTTCGTGACCGAGACCTCCCGCCATCTCGTCGACGCGGGGGGGAAACGTTTCCGTCCGATCGTTGTGCTGCTGGCGGCGCAGTTCGCCGATCCCGAGGCCGACGGGGTGGTGCCGGCGGCGGTGGCGATCGAACTCACCCATCTGTCGACGCTGTACCACGACGACGTGATGGACGAGGCGCCGCGGCGGCGGGGAGCGGCCTCTGCGAACACGCGGTGGACAAACACGGTCGCCATCCTCACCGGGGACTACCTGTTCGCCCGCGCCTCCGACATCACCGCGGACCTCGGCCCGGAGACGACCCGCATCCTCGCCCGGACGATCGCGACCCTGTGCGAGGGGCAGATCCGGGAGACCGTGGGCCCGGCGCCCGGGCAGGACCCGGTCGAGCACTATCTGCGGGTCATCACGGACAAGACCGCCTCGCTGATCGCGACCTCGGGTCGGCTCGGTGCCATGCTGGCGGGCGCTGACCCGATCACCGTCGACACCCTCGCGACCTTCGGGGAGCTTTTCGGGGTGGCTTTCCAGTTGTCCGACGACATCATCGATGTTGCCTCGGACCCGGTGGACTCGGGCAAGACGCCCGGCACGGATCTGCGGGAGGGGATCCCGACCCTGCCGGTGCTCTACGCGCTGCAGGCCGATGACCGGGCGGCGGGACGGCTCCGGGAGCTCATCACCACCGGATTCGCCCCCGGCGACGGGAACACGGAGGACCGGGTGGGCGAGGCTCTCGATCTGCTGCGTAGCCACGTGGGCATGGCCCGGGCCCGGGCGGAACTCGTCTCCTGGTCGAGCCGGGCGCGGGAATGCCTCGCGCCGTTGCCGGACAATCCGGCGAAGACCGCCCTGGAGTCCCTCGCCGACTTCGTGGTCGACCGCACCGGCTGAGCGCGGCGCGGGACCGCCCGGTCCCGGAAACAAGGTGACCTGGCCGAATCTGGTGAGACCCGGCCAGGTCGGAGGGCGTCCTGGGTCAGTGCCCCGACGTGACCGCCGTCGTGGCGGTGGTTCCGGCCGGGTCGGCGTGGCCCTTCGTGGCACCGGCCTGCGTACCGAAGAATGTCTCGAGCAGCGGAGTGACGTCGATCGGCGTCGGATGGAACGGCAGGGAGCCACCGGCCGAAGTCGGCGTCGGGCTCGTGGAGGGGGTCGGGTCGCCCCACGGCCACGAGTCGGTCGGCGACGGCGATGTCGTGGCCGCGCCGGCGGTGCCCGTCGGACTGGGCGCGATGGTACGCAGGTCGGTGGGGCTCGTGTTGGGTGAGCTGAGCTCGTCCCGCGGCGTCAGTGGCACGATCGGGATCGGCGAGGTGCCGGGGCTCAGGTACGCCTCGCCGGTGGCGTGGGAGGAACCTGATCGCCCGGACGGACTACCCGGGTGGGCGGTCAGGCCGGACTGGCTCGTGCTCGGCGCCAGCAGCGCCTGGGGCGGAGTGGGCAAGGTGGCCTGCGGACGGTCGCGGGAGGCCTGCGTCTGCGAGGAGCCGAAGGCGGCCCCGCCTGTGTACTGGACCCGAGGCACCTCGCCGCCGTTCGGGCCGGTCGTGGCGCCCGTCGGATCGCCGCCCAGGGCTACGCCGGCGACCAGCGCGGACAGCCCGGCGAGCGAGACGGTTCCCGCCGCGGCGAGCCGCACCCGCCCGCTGCCCCGCCGACTGGCCGGTGCCCGGTGCGCGCCGGGCATCCGGCCGGGGCTCTCGGCGGGCGGGCTCGCCGGATGGATGTCGGCGGGCCGGTGGCTCCCGGTGGGGGAGGTGGGCCCGGGAACGTGGAGGGGTTCGTAGAGGGTGCCGAGGGTGCCGCCGGCTTGGACCCCGGCGGCGGCCGTCGTGGCCGTCGTGGCGAACCGTGGCCGGCCGGTCCGGGACAGCGTGTCCAGCGGCCGGCGACGCTGGGCGGCATCGCCGACCCGGCTGGCCGTGGCCTCCCGGGCCCGGCGGGCGGAGGTGCTCACCGACAGCGGTCCGGTGATCGTGTCGAGCTCGCCGGGTGGGGCGACCGGGGGCCGTGGCGGGGTCGGCGGTGGGAACGACGCGGCTGCCGCGGTGGAGGTCGTCGGTGCCGCGGCCGAATGGCGGCCGGTGGCCTGCCTGGCGACTTCCTGGCGCTGGCGTGAATGCCGACCGGCCGAATGATTGCCCACGACGACCTCCGGGAGCGGTCCGGACGACGACGCCGACCGAGCCGCGGGGTTGCCCGGCGCGACCGGCCGTGATCGGAACGGTCATGCTGATGGTGCCCATAGGCGAACGCGGAGTCGCCACGGACCGTGGGCATAGGGCTCGATGAACCCGCACTGCGCCTCCGGCTGCATCGGTGTTGTGAGCCCCCCCCGGGCCACACGGCACCCCCACGCGCGATGTCACCTTACCGGAAGGTGCCGGAGTGGCGCACTACCCGGCAGATAGCTGCCAAGCGGCATTATCAATGACATAGTTCTGTGGTATTGCGGGCTCTGCCCGGCCGGCCGGGCCACGGGCTGTGGAGTGCTGATCAGATCAGCGGACGGTTTTCAGATCACTCGATGGTCCAAGTCTTCCCACCGGCGATCAGCGACATCAGGTCCCCGTCGCCCTGGCGGGTCTTGGCGTCGGTGATCTGGGCGTTCAACGCCTCGTCGTAGGTCGGCGCGTCGACGTCGCGGAAGATGCCGATCGGGGTGACGCCGTGCGAGTCGCCGGTGAGCCGGGACAGCGCGAACGCCTGGCTCGGATCGGC